>JAEXBC010000420.1 GCA_023457875.1 Bacillota bacterium
ACCTAGATTACCTCTCCTTATTTTATAAAAGAATACAAATCAATCCGCCATTTCCTTCATTAATAATTTTCTGCAAGGTCTCTTGCAGTTTTTGCTGTGCATCCTCCGGCATTCTAAAAAGCTTATTTTGTAACCCTTCATTAACGAGCTCATGAAGGGATTTACCAAAGATATTAGACTCCCAAAGCCTTGTGGGATCTATCTCATAATCACTTAAGATATTATTAATCAAATCTTCGCTTTGCTTTTCAGTTCCTACAATAGGTGCCACCTCAGTTTGAATATTTGCTTTTATAATGTGATAACTTGGCGCACTTGCACGAAGTTTTACGCCAAAGCGATTACCCTGTTTAATGATTTCTGGTTCTTCAAGTGTAATTTCGTCAAACAATGGACTGACTACACCGTAGCCCTTTTCTTTCACTTCATTCATCGCATAGGCTACTTTATCATATTCTTTCTTTGTTGTCGCAAGCTCCTTAATGAGTCTCATCAACTCATGATCACCATGGATTTCCATTCCTGTTGTTTCAGAAAGTACCCGATAGAAAAGTTCATCCGAAGTATTTACGTCAATCTTAACCACGCCTTCACCCAATTGAATCTTCTCTAAATAGACATTCTTAATAAAGTCAAGTTCACGAAATGCAGAGAGACTATCTTTAATTTGCCTAATATTTTCTACCGCTTCAATTTGCTCTTTAACACAGTCAATCCAAGCCTTCTTTACCCAATGCTCATTGTCTAAGGTTTCTACCCATTTAGGGAGCATAAATTGAATTTCGTTAAGTGGAAACTCATATAAAATCTTTTCTAATAGCTGATGAATATCCTCCGTCTTCATTTGAGCGATATCCATAGGTACAACAGGTACATCATACTCTCTTGATAATTTGTTAGTGCTTTCTATAACCTCTGTGTCAAAGGGTCTCTTTGTATTATATACAACAATAAAAGGTTTACCTAATCGTTTGAGCTCATTAATAGCACGTTGCTCACCCTCTATGTAACTGCTTCTGGAAATATCCGTAAAGCTTCCATCTGTGGTGATCACAATTCCAATAGTGGAATGATCATTAATGACTTTTTTTGTACCTAACTCTGCTGCTTGAGCAAAGGGAATCTCCTCTTCAAACCAAGGTGTTTTCACCATTCTAGGTGTATTGTTGTACAAATGTCCTTCTGCCTCAGGCACAATATACCCCACACAGTCGATCATCCGCACCTTAACCTCGAAATCTCCTCCAATCGTAATCCCTATAGCTTCATTTGGGATAAACTTAGGTTCTGTCGTCATAATGACTTTGCCATCTCCACTTTGTGGTAACTCATCTTGGGTACGTTCTTTATTATGCTCATTCTTAATATTTGGGATAACCAGTGTCTCCATAAAGCGTTTAATAAAAGTTGATTTTCCAGTCCGAACTGGTCCAACTACACCAATATATATATCCCCATTTGTTCTTTCTGAAATATCCTTGTAAATATCGTAGTATTCCATTTGATTGGCCTCCTTATATTTTAATTGTATGGGTACATTAAAATATATTGTACAAATGGAGGATATATACCAATAAAACAAACATTTATTCACTAAAGCTCTGCTTTTTTATCCCGCATCATCAGATCACTAATTACTTCTTTTACCGATTTGTTTTCAAACAAGGTACTATAAACTGCTTCTAAAATAGGCATTTCTACATCGTACTTTTTCATTAAGGCATAGGCAGCTTTAGTCGTAGGCACACCTTCTACTACCATATTCACCTTCTGTATGGCCTCTTCAATCGTATAGCCTTGTCCAATCAATTCCCCTGCTCTTCGATTACGACTATGACCACTGGTGCAGGTTACAATCAAATCACCAATACCGGTAAGGCCTGAAAATGTTGCAGGCTTTCCGCCCATCGCAACGCCTAAGCGGGTCATTTCAGCAATACCTCTGGTCATCAATGCAGCCTTTGTATTGTCGCCAAAACCCATTCCCTCAACAACACCTGCAGCAAGGGCAATCACGTTTTTGAGCGCTCCGCCTATTTCAATACCAATTAGGTCTTCATTGGTATACACTCTAAAATAATCATGCATAAATAAATCTTGAATGCTACTAGCAGCGTCCATGTTTTTACTACTTACAACGATCGTAGTAGGAATATGCCTAGCTACTTCCTCCGCATGACTTGGTCCTGAAAGCACAACAACACTCTGCTCTAATATTGAACCAATCACCTCTGACAAACGAAGCAGGCTTCCTTCTTCAACACCTTTAGCCACATTAACAACTATTGCATCTTGCTCAATATATGCTTTCATTTTTTCAGCAGTTGTTCTTATGGCTTTTGAAGGAACAGCCATAATCACCACCTCGGCATTTTCAAGTGCATCCTTCATGGAGGTCGTAAAATCAATTTCGAGAGGTATTTTTATCCCAGGTAAACAACGCTTATTTTCCCTATGCTTCAAAATCTCATCCTTTTCCTGCTGTTCATAGCACCAAAAAGTGATTTGATTTCCTTTATCATTCAGCAAAAGACCAAGTGCTAAGCCCCAACTTCCAGCACCAACAACTGTTATTTTCTTCATGTTATTCATCCCTTACTATTTTTTACTTGTCAATTTTGATTCTGTTCCATCCATAAGCCGCTTGATATTGGCACGATGTCTATAAAATGTAAATGCCGTAATAAAAAAGGCTAGAAACATTGCTTCTACACCAACCGTTCCTACTCTAGCGTATAAGAGAATAATTAAGATAGGAATAGAGGTGGTCAAAATAAGCGAGCTAATGGATACGATTCTTGTAATTGCAAAGCTAATTAAAAATAACAAACCAGATACTACAAAAATCCTATGGTCAATGCCAAGGAGGATTCCTACAGTTGTAGCAATCCCCTTTCCGCCTTTAAAACCAAAGAATAGAGGATAACTATGTCCTAAAATGGCACCTATACCACTATACAGTGAAATTAAAATCATCTGATTAGAATGATTCCCACCAAATAGCAATCTAGAAATACAAATGGCTACAATGGCTTTTAATACATCAATTAATAATACAATAGCCCCAGCCTTTTTGCCTAGAACGCGAACGGCATTGGTAGTGCCTGCATTGCCACTACCTTTTGTTCTAATATCAATTCCCTTTAATCTACCATATAAAATAGCTGACTGTACACCGCCTAAAAGATACCCAATAAGTAATGCCCCTAATCTATACATATTATTCCTTTGCTCCTTTTTCTCTTACAATAAATCTAATAGGTGTGCCTTTAAAACCAAAGGCTTCTCTCATCTGATTTTCTATATAACGTTGATAGGAAAAATGCATTAATTCCTTATCATTTACGAAAATAACAAAGGTCGGTGGTTTAATACTTACCTGAGTCATATAATAAATTTTAAGTGGTTTTCCCTTATCACTTGGTGGCTGATTCATAGCCATCGCCTCATAGAGTACATCATTAAGCACACCTGTGCTGATACGCTGTGATTGATTTTGAGCAATGGCATAAATGGTCTTAAAAAGTTGTCCAATACGTTGCCCAGTCAAAGCTGAGATAAACATACAAGGAGCGTACTGCATATAGGCCAGTGTATTGGTGATTTTTTTAAGATACTCATTCATGGTTTTATCATTTTTCTCAATGGCATCCCACTTATTAACCACAATGACACAGCCCTTTCCTGCTTCATGAGCCATCCCCGCAATTTTTGTATCCTGTTCAGTAATCCCTTCCTCAGCATCAATCATAATCAGTACAACATCTGCACGTTCAATGGCTGAAATGGTACGAATAATACTATATTTTTCTATGTTCTCTTTAATTTTAGATCGTCTTCTAATCCCTGCGGTGTCAATAAGGACATAGTTTTGCTCATCAATTGTCACTTCGGTATCCACACTATCACGGGTTGTTCCTGCTATATCACTTACAATCACCCGTTCTTCACCTACTATTTTATTAACAAGGGAAGACTTTCCTACATTCGGCTTTCCTATAATTGCCACCTTTACCTTGTCGTCTTCCTCTACACTTTCCTCGTTAGTGTTAAAGTATTTTACAACTTCATCTAACATATCGCCTAGATTAAGTGCTTGTCCCGAAGAAATAGGAATGGGCTCTCCTAAGCCCAAATTGTAAAACTCATACATTTCCATACTTTGACGTACCATATCATCTACCTTATTAACCACTAATACCACGGGTTTATGAGAACGTCTTAGCATATTGGCTACATGAGCATCTGCATCCTGCAAACCAGCTTTTACATCCACTAAGAAAATAATCACGTCTGCTGATTCAATAGCTGCCTCAGCTTGCCTTCTCATTTGACTCAAAATAACATCCTTACTATCAGGCTCAATACCACCTGTATCAATGAGGGTGAATTTGTGAGTTAGCCATTCAACCTCTCCATAAATACGATCTCTTGTAACCCCTGGTGTATCATCTACTATAGAGGTTTTTGATTTGGTCAATCTATTAAATAAGGTGGATTTTCCAACATTCGGTCTACCTATTACTGCAACAATTGGTTTACTCATACGCTTTCTCCTTTGTATCTATGTCCTCTTCTTTTAAACACATAAAACCTGCTAAAGTTCCTCTTTTTCCTTGCGTTCTACGATGGGAAAAGAAAATATCGAAATGGCAACACGTACACATCTGGGCAATAAAAATATGTTCTTCTAAAACACCTGCTTCACATAATATAGCCTTATTACACGCCCATAAATCAATACTATATTTTTCCTTATTGGGTAGGGGGGTAATAAACTTGGCGTCTTTAAATCGCGCCTTAAAAACCTTGGCAACTTCTTCACCTACTTCGAAGCAGCAAGGCCCTATTGAGGGTCCTATTACCACTTGTATTTCCTCAGGTAAAACACCTTCTTTATGAACCCAAATATCTACCATGGCCTTGCCAATACCACCTACAGTGCCGCGCCATCCAGCATGTGCCATTCCTATCATACCATATTTCGGTGCATAAAAAAACAGGGGAACACAATCCGCATAATGGGTAACCAGTGTCACACCCTTATCCTTTGTATACATCCCATCTTTACTTTCCCACTTACTAGGATAGATAATCCCGTTTCCCTGATCTGCCTTTGTTACTTTCGCAATATGGGTTTCATGAACTTGCTTAGATAGGACTAAGGATTCAAAAGGAAGTTCTAGTGCCTTACACACCCGCTTGTAATTTTCCACTACATTTTTCTCTTCATCCCCTCTATTAAACCCTAAATTAAGGCTCTCTAGATGTCCCTTACTCACTCCACCAAGCCTAGTTGTAAAACAATGTGTCAGTGTGTTACTCTCCCATGGTTTAAACACAAGATAGGTGACTTTATCTTTTGTTATAAATTGAAATGGCTTTATAGCCTCCATACTATAATCCTCCTAAAACGCTGCTTCTATATGTGTAATTTGCTCTTCTAAAATTTCTATCACATCAAAGCGACAGGGCACCTCTACCCCCACATGGGTTAATAAATAATAGGCGGCTGTTCGTATGATGTGCTGTTGCTTTTTAAAATTAACAGCTTCCCTTGGATAGCCATAATCCTTTCTCTTTCGGTATTTCACTTCAACAAATATAAGATATGCATTATGTCTAGCAATAATGTCTATTTCGCCTAAACGACATTGAAAATTATGATATAAAATGTGATAGCCTTTATCTTGTAAATAGGCAGCTGCCATTTGTTCATATTTTTTACCAAGTGACCTTTTATTGAGAGCGCCCTCTTGTTTTTGCATATAGTTCATCCATATCACCTACAAATACTAAGACTTTAGCAACAAGTTCATATAGCTCTTGAGGAATTTGATCCCCAACTTGTAACTCACCTAAAATGGTTGCCAATTTCTTATCTTCATAAACAGGTACTTGGTGCTCTTTTGCCTTTTCAAGGATTTTCTCGGCCACTTTTCCTTTGCCACTTGCTACAACCGTTGGTGCTACCATTTTTTCATCGTAGGATAGAGCAATCGCTTGCTTTACTTTATTCTTGGCCATGGTACCTCCTATGCTTTAAGATCCATATGATATATCTTTGAATGTAATACTTCCTTTTGCTCATTAGGGGATGCTTTTAGTAACTGCACTTGTATTAAACTTAAATCATATCCCTGCTGTTTTAGTTCATCCCTTAGCTGATCCACATATGCCTCTATTTGCTTCTTAATACTTTCATGTTCCACCTTCATGGTAAGGGATACTTTCTCTTTGCTTTGCTCAATATGTATCTCAATTTTACGAAGGGTAGGTAAATCAAGTGCAATGACAATATACATTTGATCTTTATTTTGCTTTTGATTTTTTTTAGGCTTAAAAAAATAAAGCTCACCTGTTGTTTCCTTTTCATTTAATATCATGGGAAAGCAATAATAGGCCGCCTCCATGTTAAATTTATTAAGGGTACTTACTTGCTGTTCAAGTTCAGTAATACCTGCCTTACCCTCCTGTGAAACAACCACTTTTTTTAAATCCTCGGTTATCTTTTCAAGTCGCTGGTGCGTTTGTGTGAGTTTGCCGCTCTCTTGTTCATCCTCTGTGATAAGATTTAAATCTAATTGAAGTTGCTCCTTAAAAATCGCTTTTGCTAGCTTTTTGCTAAGTAACATACCTTCCTGAGGTTCAAAAAAAGTTAGTGCCTTATCGAGTTTCGCTATGAAAGGAATTTCTTGTTCAGATATTTTTTGCGTTGGTATTTGCCACTTTGTAAAGAGCTTAGAAGCCTCGCTATTTTGCATCGCTTCCTGCTTGATTGGATTTTTAATTAGCTGTACGAGTTCTCTAATATTTTGTCCCTCTTTACTATTGGGATCACTTTTTTGCACCATTTCTTGAAGTATTTTTTCCATTTGTTCTGGCTTTATGTCTTTACTCACCTCTCCTAATAGATGAGCTAGCTGTTTAGGCGTACTTACTGTATCTATAATCTTTTCAAACTGCGCAGTTAAGCCCTGCATCCCTTCTGACTTAAAGTTACTTAATGCCTTAAAGACTTCTTGTTCAACTACTTGGTCACTGGCTTTTAAGTTCACTAAGGCCTCAGCTGGTAATTGGTAATTCTTATGGTTTTGATAGACTTCCATAATTCCTTCTCTCTCAAGAGGAAGCTGCATATCTATAAAGTGGGCGATAATAGCCTTGACTTCTGGAC
>JAEXBC010000421.1 GCA_023457875.1 Bacillota bacterium
CTGTATGTCCTTTTCTTCTGCTTCGAATACTGTAGAGACATCACTGCGTATTAATGAAACAACAAATCATGCAGAAACACTTATTAAAGATGTCAGTGAGCGAATCACTCAGGATATTTTGTTAAAGCAGAAGGTTGAGGGAAATCGCGAGTTATTTACTAGTTTGCCAGCGGTCGACCAAACTCGTTATAATCAATTTTGTTCGGTTTATTTAAATGGTGGTACTCTTTCTGCGGGAGATGACTTTATAAGTAGCT
Organism: Bacillota bacterium; assembly: GCA_023457875.1. Taxonomy (GTDB): domain Bacteria; phylum Bacillota; class Clostridia; order Lachnospirales; family Cellulosilyticaceae; genus Cellulosilyticum. Next base: position 258 of record JAEXBC010000421.1, read on the forward strand.
TTTTAAGCGCAACATCGCTGGAGTTAAAAGCCAAGTATGATACTAACCAATATGCCTATGAAGTATCATTATGGCCTTTGTCCAAGGCGCCCATTTCCAGTGGTTCACTAACAGTAGACAAGGCCAATTTAGAAAGTGCTACTTATGGCGCGATTAAACTCTTTTCTTCAACCGATACACAATATCAGTTCCATGATTCATTTTATAATAATCCAAGTTTGCCAATTACTTTTGCGGTAGATAGTACAATAGTAAAAGCTTTTCAAGATACCACTAAAAAGTTTGTCCCTAACTTTAGTTCAAATCCCGCAGATATTAGTGGCGAAAAATATAAGGTGGTTAATGTATTAAAGTTAAAGGCTAAGCCTGATGCTACATCAGGAGGCATATTAGAAGAAGTGGCAGCTAATAGTGATGATAGTAAGAACACTAAGATTGGTACTGGTAATATTGAAAAAATTTATGTAAATGGCAAAGTAAAGGGATTTCAAATTACGATAGATGATGATACAAGTGGAACCTTACCTACAATTGATCCAGCTCATCAAAAGTATTTAAGTATTGTTGAAGTGGATGTTACAGCTTTACTTAGAAATATTCCTTTTGGCGATAGCAATGATTATGGAAAATATATTTTTCAATTTATAAATAAGACGTCGTACCAACACGTTATTCGTATAAAAAGAAGCATTCTTCCTGGAGAAGAAGCGACTGTAAACAATATGTTTAACTTTATTGTTAAGGATGTAGGGACTGGTAAGCACAGTAGTATACAATATGTGAGCGATATTACTACGCAAGAAAATTATATTATAGCAGTAGTTGTTAGAGAATTAAATCCGGTGATTGGTGATAAGGGAAAAATCATAAAGAAGATGTTTGATATTTATAGTTATGATCCATCTACTATTGAAAGGCGGTGATATGATGAAAGTTAAAACCAGTAGTAAAAAAATAAAGATTAGAAATGATAGAGGAAATATCATGCTAATCACGACTATTATTATATTAATCTTAACAATCATTGTAGCGAGCTGCCTGAATGTGGCAGGAATGGAGTATAAATTATCTACATTAGAACGTAATACAAGTAATACCTACTATATAGCAGAAGCAGGTTTAGAGAAGCAAGTTGAGACAATTAATAAAGCCTTAGAGATAGAAATCCCTAGCATTGTAAAAGATTTAAATGTGAAGTATATAGGACAGCTAAAAATTGCAGATGATTTAGCTCAAAGGATAGAGGATGCAGATGGTGATACTATAAAGTTTGATGACTATAAATATGAAAATAGCAAGATAACCGTTGTTAATGTGAACGCAAAAATAAGAGAGGAAATATATAAGTTCTTAAAGAATTATTACTTTGTGCCAGATGTACCAACTGCAGATTCCCCCAAACCAATTAAGTATGAAGTTGAGAGTGACCGAGAGGATGCAGGAGCAAAGACTTATGTAACAGTAACGCCTAAGGAAATTGTGGGTGATAATACGCAATTTGAGATTATAGTGGAATCTGTTACAAAAAATGGTACCAAGGAATATGATAAGCAAAAGGTTAGATCAATTGTAAGCATCAACATTCCTGCAGATATTGAACATCAAGTTAGGGAGTATTATAAGTGGGTTGCGAATCCAGCAGAAATCCTAGACAGTCCATTAATTTGTTTCTCCGATGTAATTGTTGAAGGTCCTAACAATAAATTAATTGTTGATAATGGTGATGTTCTTGTAAAAGGTATTAAACAGATGGGTGGAACTACCATAGGAGATGTGGATCAAAGTGGTGGCGTAGTGGCTATGAATGGTGGCCAAATTTATGTAAAAGATAACCTTTATTGCTTATCAAATGTTGAGGTGACTAATGGATGGAGCACCCCCGTTGCTGCCTATAATGCTTCTACTAAAATAGCTGTCGATGGTGATATCATTGCTCATACAGTAGGAATTGTTGATGACTTTTACACGGATTCTGATAATCAAGTCGGGTATAATTCGCTTTATCAAGGTTATAACATGAGTATTCAGGTCGATAAAAATATAATTGTTGATAATGATGTCATGATTGATAAATTCGTACATGACAGTAACATAACAGTTACAGGAACAATTTTTGGAACAGGAGCAGGTATTGGTGCTCAAGTTCATAAAGGCGGGATTGATGTAGTAAATCCTAATTCCAGTAGTGGTGTGTTTGCGCAAGGTGATAACACATTTATTAAAGCTGATAGAATGTTTGTAGCAGGTCAACCTTTTGTTACCTTAGATTCAAGTAAGTGGCCTTTAAAATTATTTGAGAGCATAGGTGAACCTTTTACTGCGCTTAGCCTTGAGTATGCAACTGCAACGACAGATACTGTCACAAATGCATATCTTTCATCAGGTTCTAGTGTATTTGGTCAGCTTAAGGCGGATAAGATTATTACCCACATTGAACAAAGTGATGCTGTTGAAAGTATTTCCGCAACAGAGTTTGATACAGGCACTGAAAAAATTGGATTTAATTATGATGCATTTTCGGGAAGAGTGTTTGATAATGATCAGGAGTTGTGGAAATTCTTATATATGGGTGGTTCTAGTAAAACAATAGGGGACTACACTATGCAGGATTATAATGACATTAAGTATATATTTGATAATACAATGGGATATTATAATGCAACAAAAAGTTATGTGGCTACTAATCTTAATAATAAAAAGATGTATAGCAAAGTATTTACAAATGAATCCAGTTTTGGCAATCATTTAGGTATAAAAGCGTACTCAGTAGCAATGCGTAGTATATTTTTTGGAAAGATGCTTGTATCAGGAGAATTAAACGAATTAACTTTTGATAAGATTGTAAATCTTTCTAGTATACCAGTTCCAGCTCCATCGCTGGGTACAGGTTGGAGTTACGACACACCTATAGCAGTTGTTAATGATGCACAAACGATAGACATTTCTGATTACTATTGCCAATCAGGTGCTGGCGCTGAAAGTTGTTATCCTACGATTATTATAAATAAAAGTACTGAGGTGTTAACAATTAAAACTGATGATGCAACCAAAAATGAATTTAATGGTATTATCATTAGTAGAGGACCTGTTCATATTGTTGCTCCTAATACCACTACTGATATTACTATTAATGGCTCATTGATTATAGGTGGACCTGAGAAGACCTCATTGGATAGAAAAGATATATTTAAGAACAAAGTCAATCAAGGACTAAATGTTAGTGGAAAAGTAACCCTCAAACATGACCCTAATATGTTATTTGGCATTGAGTGTAAGGATAGGGCTTTATATCGCAAGGTACTAGATGCACTCAAACTTACTCAGTATGGTAGCACGTCCGATGGTGCTATTAAAAGCATTTTAGGTCCTTATTCTTCAACTGATCTTGAGTATACTATCGGTAAAGTGGCTTATAGTGATAAATCCTATTTATGGATTGACACTGAAGATATTGATTTAACTATTAAAACGGAAGTTAGAGAGTAATTTTGCAAAGGAAAGGGGAGTAAGTGATGAAAAAAATAATGAGCCTTGGTCTTATAGTCCTCTTAACCATGAGTGTAGGCTGCTCTAAAAGTGAAGAGACACCTATAAGCCCTGTGAGTAGTAATATAACTGAAGAAGCGACAACGAATGAAGAGACTACAACAGAAAAAGAATCTGACGTGGCTGTACAGATTACCAATTTAAAGGATGAGGATTTTAAAGCATTTTTTAATGCGGTGTTCTCTTATACTGAAGATGAGTACCAAATCTTCAATCAAAATGAAGATATGCAGTATGTAGGCTATTTTGATAATTTAGAGGTATATAAGGCTGGTATAGAGAAGGGATTAGGCAAGTTTCTTTCTGGTGAGGTACTGAACAAACTGAAAAATGAAAATACAAAATTGGACTTGGATTTACCCAAAAAGGTGGCAATTAATGATTATGTTGTAGAAGCGAGTGGAAAGGTGGAAAAAGTTGAAATTGAATCCACTAGGCAACTTGGTGATAATATGATTTATGGTGTGGCAGTGACCACATCTAATGCCGTGATTCCTTATAATGATTTTGTGCAAGCTTATACTTGGAGTGATGATATAGGTTATTATACGAAAAGCTCACCTGATACAGCTCAGACTGCACCAGAGAATCTTTCTTCCTATGTCTATGCCAACAGTCAAAATGTAACTGATCGCATAAAAATGGTAAGTCACTATTGGGTTGAGGTAAGTCCAAGCCAATCTAGTGGGCAACTCTTCCTAGTAGAAGGACTAAAAGAAGCTGGAGCCTTTGAAGTGGATTATGTACTTAAGCAAAGCATTAATAACAATCAATATATCGATCGTATACCATATTATGATAAGGTAACGGATGAACAGCAAAAACTAATCAGTACGTTATTTACTAAGTTATTGAGCGTGCCTGAAGAAACTTATTACTATTATGAAAAGGTGATGAAGGGTTCTTTTCTTCAGTATCAGAGCTTTTGGACGGATCTTAATTTAGAAAGATATATTACGCTTAACGAAAAGTCATACAAGAATGCATTTGCAACTACAATTAATCCGTACAGAGATAATATTATTGATTTAACTTTAAATGATAAGACTATGCAAATTGTTCCAAGTATATATAGTACTGAACTTCAACCTACATTTATTGTTACTTTACCTGTTAAGGCTTTACTAAAGGATAACTCAGTAGTATATTATACCTATAAGTATTTTGTAAGCACAGAAAACAGTAAAGTGGAAGCTATTCAATTCTTGAAGATGG
>JAEXBC010000422.1 GCA_023457875.1 Bacillota bacterium
GCACCTAAAGGTGTTAAAACCTTCAATCCATGCTTTGATGTAACAGACCATGAATGTATTACAGCAATTATTACGGAATATGGAATTGCCAGACCTCCATTTAAAGAGTCTTTACAAGAAATCTTTAGAAAAAAACAAGAAGCTAAAAAATAAGACTTAAGGAGTCTCTGATAAGGAGGGGATAAAGACATGGTTGGATATGGAAATAATTTTAGGTATCCATCAGATTATGAAGCCAAGAAAGCTATTATTGAAGCTGGAAAGCGAATGTATAATAAAGGTTTTGTGGCTTCTAATGATGGAAATATCAGTTGTAAGGTTGGACCTAATGTCATATGGACAACACCAACAGGTGTATCCAAAGGATTTATGACGCCTGATATGCTTGTAAAAGTTAATTTTGATGGAAAGGTTTTAATGGGAAAAAACAAGCCCTCTTCTGAAGTAAAGATGCACTTTAGAGTATATATGGAAAATCCGGATGTCATGGCAGTAACCCATGCGCATCCACCAGTGGCAACTTCCTTTGCTATTGCAGGAATTAGCCTTGATCGTGCCATCTTACCAGAAGCAGTTGTAAATTTAGGTTCAGTACCTATTGCCCATTATGCAACACCAGGCAGTCAAGATGTACCTGATTCAATCGCACCATATTGTAATAGTCATAATGCCGTACTTCTTGCTAACCATGGGGCATTATCATGGGGTAAGGATGTTTTTGAAGCATATCATCGTTTAGAGTCTTTAGAGTACTATGCAACAGTGCTTATGTATACTGCTAGAATCATAGGTAAAGCGAATGAATTAAGTTGTAATCAAGTAAGTGAGCTGATTGATATTAGAGAAAAGTTAGGTATTAAATCAGGTGGCGTACCTCCTTGCAGCCTAACAGAGACTAATAATAAAGATGTTGTAAGCTCGGTTGTCTCTACAACATCCAGTTTAGTACAACCTAAACCAGCTCAATATGTAGATGCAAGTTGTGGATGTTCAGTTTCAATAAGGCCTGAGCAGAAAGTGGCCACTCATAAAGAAGAAACAATTGCTGAATTAACGGCGCTTATTACACAACGGGTTTTAGAAAGTTTAAAGAGGTGACAGCATGGATATCGGTCAAAAGGATATTGAACTTATTGTTCAGCAAGTACTTAAAAATGTATTACCAAGTGTAGAACAAATGGCAGCCTCTTCTCCAAGCTCAAGCGCTATAAAAACCTATAAACCTGGTACAGATGTTTCAGTAGAAAATATACCACCCAAAGTAACATCAGTAAGTGTGGCAAGTACCATTAAAGGAGACTATGGTGTATTTGAGACTATGTCTGAGGCAGTAGATGCAGCCTATGAAGCACAAAAAATTTATAGAAATAACTTTCAATTAAAGGATAGAGAACGTCTTATTCAAAACATTAGAAAGGTGACAAAAGAGTATGCCAAAACCTTTGCTAAGATGGCTGTAGAAGAAACCAAGATAGGGCGTTATGAGGATAAGATAGAAAAAAATCTATTAGTTATTGAAGGAACACCGGGAACAGAATGTTTAACAACAGCTGCCATTTCGGGAGATCATGGATTAACCATTGTAGAGCATGCACCTTATGGTGTCATAGGAGCTATTACACCAGTGACTAATCCTACAGAGACAATTATCAATAATGTGATCTCTATGATTTCTGGTGGCAATTCAGTTGTATTTAATGTTCACCCAAGCGCTAAAAATTGTTGTGCTTTTGCACTTCAACTTATTAATAAAGCTATTGAGGAAGTAGGTGGACCTAAAAATCTAGCTACCATGGTTAAGAATCCAACCCTTGATACTGTAAAAGAATTAAGTAGTAATGATAAAATTAGGCTTTTAGTAGGAACAGGTGGTATGCCTATGGTAAGAGCATTGCTTCAATCGGGCAAAAAAGTAATTGGAGCAGGAGCAGGAAATCCACCAGTTATTGTTGACGAAACAGCCGACATTAAGCATGCTGCAAAAGAAATCTACAAAGGAGCTTCCTTTGACAACAACTTGCTTTGCTTAGCAGAGAAGGAAGTATTCGTTGTAGAGCGTGTAGCAACTGACTTAATTTATAATATGATTCAAGAAGGTGCATTTCTACTTAACAGTAACCAGCTCGAACAAATTATGGATTTAGTCCTTACCTATGAAGAAACACCAAATGGTAGAGTGTACCATACCAATAAACAATGGGTTGGAAAAGATGCAAGTAAAATGTTAGAAGCGATTGGTATTCAAGGTAAATCAGAGTGTAGATTGCTTATTTGCGAAGTAGCACATAATCACCCATTTGTTTTACTTGAACAATTGATGCCAGTACTTCCAATTGTAAAATGTGCGAGTTTAGATCAGGCCATTGAATATGCAATGATTGCAGAACATGGAAACCGTCATACAGCATCTATGTTCTCTCAAAATATTAGTCATCTGACACGCTTTGCAAGAGAAGTAGAAACCACTATTTTTGTTAAGAATGCAGCGACTTTAGCTGGAGTAGGCTTTGGCGGAGAAGGACATACGACGATGACAATAGCCGGGCCAACTGGTGAAGGTATTACTAATGCAGTTTCTTTTACTAGACAAAGGAGATGCACACTTGGTGAAGGTGGTTTTAGAATAATCTAGAAAAGTAGGTAGATATCATGGCAATAGGATTTTTAGAAGTTGCGGGATATGGGACTGCTTTATATGCAATGGATAAAGCTTGTAAAGCAACAGATATCACTATTTTGGGGATTGATACCATTAATCCTAAAGATACAAGTGCCCATATTCCACTCACAGTACAGGTTAAATTTGAAGGTAGTGTTTCAGATGTGAAAATTGCAACACAAGTAGCTGGTGAGGCAGCCCTTAAATTTAATGAAGAAAAAGAAATCATCACAAGTGTGATTGAGAATCCCTATCATGGGACAAAAAAATTAGGTGCGATTTCAAAAGTTAAGTTTCAAGATAACCAGTAGATGGAGGGATGTAATATGTCAGCAGTTGGAATGATTGAAACAAGGGGACTCACAGCATCAATCGAAGCAACAGATGCTATGCTTAAAGCAGCAGATGTAGAACTTGTGGGTACAGAGAAAATAGGCTCAGGTCTGATTACAGTCATTGTAAAAGGCGAAGTAGGAGCAGTTAAAGCAGCAACAGAAGCGGGAGCAGAAACAGCAGCACGCTTAGGGGAACTAGTATGTGTACATGTAATTGCTAGGCCCCATAATGACACAGCAAGGATTTTCCCTGCTGTTAAGTAGGAAAAATTCATATAGGTAGCGTACAAGTATGGGAAATAAACCTTTTAACGCAATAGGAGTTGTTGAAGTCAATTTTTTTACCAATGCCCTCATCGTTTTAGACGAGATGCTTAAAGCCAGTGAAGTACACTTAGTGGCTTGTGAAAAGAAGCTAGGGGGAAGAATGGTAACGATTATTGTTGGCGGAGACACCTCGGCAGTGAATGCAGCAATAGAAACTGCACTGCTTACGAGCCAGACAGTTGGAGAAAAAAATATCAAAGTAGCTGTTACAATTCCTAACCCACATATGGAAATCAGAAAGTTATTAAACTTGATCCAAACACCTAGTCCATCACAAACGAGCCAGATGCAGGAACAAGCCCTACACCCCGATCAGCAAGAAGCACTAACAACAAAAACAGCAGTTTTAGAAGGACCCAAAAAACCAAAAGTAAAAAACAAGACTAAAAAGTAGAGAGTAAGAGTAGTCATAATACAAAAATGTAAAAATCGCCAATAAAATAAATCTCTAAAAAACAGGAGGAACTAACTATGAAAGCTGTAGGAATGATTGAAACAAGAGGATTAGTAGCATCAATTGAGGCAGCAGACGCAATGCTTAAAGCAGCAGAGGTGGAATTAGTAGGAACAGAAAAAATAGGTTCAGGACTTGTAACGGTTATCGTACAAGGTGATGTGGGAGCGGTTAAGGCAGCTACAGAAAGTGGCGCAGAAGCAGCTTCTAGACTTGGAGAAGTAGTATCTGTTCATGTAATTCCAAGACCACATACAGATATCAGCACTATTTTACCACTTATTAAATAATAAGAAGGGGGTTGTTGCAAAAAACAAGTAAATGCTGTTTTGCAGTAACCCCTGTTTTTTCAAATATAAAAGCGAGGTAAAGGAAATTGAAGGAGAGGAGGTATAAGCGTGGAAAAGGACAGATTCGTACAACACGTTACAGAATTAGTACTAGCAGAGATTAGAAATTTAGAAATGAAGCATAAAATGCTTCCCGTAGGAATATCAGCTCGGCATGTGCACTTATCCCAAAAAGATCTAGAAGCTTTGTTTGGTGCAGGACATCAACTTACTTTTTTTAAACCACTTAGTCAGCCGGGCCAATTTGCAGCAGAAGAAACCCTTGAGTTAATAGGACAAAAGGGTACCATCAAAAAAGTACGCATATTAGGTCCGCTGCGTCCTCAAACTCAGGTTGAAATATCTTTGTCAGATGCGAGAAGTTTAGGCATTAAGCCACCAGTAAGGAATTCAGGGGATATAGAAGAGACACCAGGAATCATCCTCAGAGGTCCTAGAGGTGAGTTAAAAATAGATAACGGCGTCATTATAGCAGAGCGGCATGTACATATGACTAAAAGAGAAGCTGAAAGCTTTGGTCTTCACGATGGCGAGCATATTAGAGCTTTTGTGGATGGTAAAAAGGGTGGCGTGCTAGAGCATATTACAGTGAGAGTAAGCGATGCCTATGCCCTGGATTTACATATTGATACTGATGATGCAAATGCTTTTGGATTAACACAAGGTCAAAAAGTAAGATTTGAAAAGATAGAAAAATAAAAGCATTGGGAGTGAGGAAAATGATTTTAGGTAAAGTAGTTGGAACAGTGGTATCAACAAGAAAATGCCAAAATTTAGTGGGATATAAATTACTTACCATTAAGCCGCTTTGTGGACATAAGGAAGAGATCTTTGTAGCAGCAGATAATCTAGGAGCAGGTATTGGCGAATGTGTGCTTGTTACTATGGGTAGCACGACTCAACATGCCTTAGATAAATCAGTTCCTATTGATGCTTTAGTAGTAGGTATAGTAGATTCAGAACCACAAATAGACAGCGAGTAAAAGGAGCTAAGGGGGAAGTTGGTATGGAAATATTAAAGGTATTAGCAGTGGCAGATCCAGCGGTGAGTGTTTATGTAGATAAACAATATCATCTATTAGAAGATTTCCCAGAGAAAGATATTAAGGTGCAGTTTGACATTGTACCCTGGGAAGACTATTTTGACACCATGACGCAAGCTTTTAATGGAAAGGCAAGTTATGATATTGTCATGGTTGCAGGACATTTATGGTTAAAAGATTTCGTGGATAAAGGCTATCTTGCACCTATGAGCTATGATTTTGAAGATATTTTACCCATTATAGCAGAGGAAATGACCTGCGAGGGAAAAACTTATCTTTCTCCATCTTTCTGCGATGGGCATATGATTGTCTATAGAAAGAGCATTTTACAAGCAGTACTAGGTACATTACCTGAAGAAGTGATTACAGTGGATAAGTTTATTAAGATAGTGGAAAAACTTTATCGTGCAGGATATGATACACCTATTGCTATAAAAGCCCATGAGTCAGAAATTCTATTAGATGCACTTCCTTACCTAAGGAGTGAATCAGATCAGGATTTATATGTGCCACAACAGGGGCGAAGTACTTGCCATATTAAGGAAATGTCACAGGGACTTGATAAGTATCTAAGACTTAAGGCATTTGCGTCTAAAGAAGCACATATGTATGGCAATGATGAAATTAAGGAAGCCTTAATAAGAGAACAAGTGGTTATGGCTGCGCCTTGGAGTGGGCAACTTGGAGTAATAACCCAAGGCTACGATAAAAGAGAGGATTTGGGGTACGCAACCTTTGATACAGCTTGGAATGTAACGTGGTCATTTGCTATTACCAGTATGAGTAAACAGAAGGATCAAGCAGAAAAGTTATTGGCCTATTTAAGATCAAAGAAGGTGGATAGCATAGTAGGTGCTTATTGCGGTGCGCCTATTAGAAAAAGTAGTTATCTAGAAGGCATGGCAAGGTTTCCTTGGTACAAGGTACAGCTTAGAATGATAGAAGAATGTGCAAAACCTTTAGCTTCAGATGCAAAAGCTGGCGAAAAGAATGGGCTTCTTTATGAAGCGATTCATCATATTTTTACAGGCAAAGTTAGTAGTACAGAAGCTTTAAGCGAAGTTCAGGAGAAAGTTAACGCTATTTAAGAAAGGAGTACGCTATGAAAGTAGTAGTAATTGGTGGAGTAGCAGCAGGTATGTCTGCCGCCTCTAAAATTAAAAGAATAGACAAAGATGCAGAGGTTATCGTTTATGAAAAGGGTGGCTTCTTATCTTATGGAGCGTGTGGACTTCCTTATTATGTAGGTGGGTTTAATGATGACTACACGAAAATGATTGCTAGGACCAAAGAACAATTTGATAAGATGGGCATACAAACACATTTGCATCATGAAGTCTTGAAAGTCATTCCACAAGAAAAGCAGCTTTTAGTGAGGAACCATGAAACAGGAGATATCTTTATCGATCAGTACGATAAATTAATGATTGGAACAGGGGCAGCTGCTGTTAAACCACCCATACCTGGTATTGATAAAAAAGGTGTTTATCAACTTAAGACCTTAGAAGATGGATTAAGACTTAAAGAGGTTGCAAAAGACCCCAATATCAAAAAGGTAGTGATTGTAGGTGGCGGATACATTGGAATTGAATCGGTAGATGCCTTCTTACATTTAGGAAAAGATGTGACTTGTGTGGAATTTGCAGATAGAATTCTCACACCCTTTGACGAGGAAATATCAAATTTAGCAGTGCAGGAGCTTTTAAGTAAGCAGGTTAAGCTTCAAACCAGTGAAAAAGTGATTGCGATTGAAGGAGATACACAGGTACGTGCAGTACAAACAGATAAAGCAACCTATGAAGCTGATCTTGTGGTACTAGCAATAGGGGTAAGACCTTCTACTGAATTTTTAAAGGACACAAATATTCAAAGGGCACCTAATGGGGCGCTCATAGTGGATAGACAGATGCGAACCTCTTTGCCAGATGTTTGGGCAGCCGGTGACTGTAGTGTGGTTTATCACAAAGGCTTAGAAGAGAACAGCTACCTACCACTTGGAACAGTTGCTAATAAATGTGGACGTATTGCGGGTGAAAATATTACGGGTAAACATACAAAGTTTATCGGCGCATTAGGTTCTGCAGCTATTAAAGTATGTGATCTAGAAATGGGAAGGACAGGACTTGGAGAAGCGGAGGCTAAAAGGCTAGGGATTAACTATAAAACCGTAGTTATATCAGCTTATGATCACCCAGCATATTATCCAGACCAAACGCCTATTACAATTAAATTGATTTATGAAGTGGGAACTAAGAAGCTTTTAGGTGCACAAACAGCAGGTATGAAGGGGGCAGTAATGAGAGTAGATGTCTTTGCTGTAGCCATTCATAATGGCATGACAACAGATGAGTTAGGTATGACTGATCTTGTATATGCACCACCTTTTTCAGGTGTTTGGGATGCGATACATATTGCATGTAATGCGGCCAAATAAAAGAAGCAGATAGGAGGACTTAGTGTGAGTAAATTAATGGGTATATCTGAAGCGATAAGCCTTATTCAAGATGGCGATATACTTGGAATAGGTGGAAATGTACTACTTAGAGCACCTATGACACTTATAAGAGAAATTGTGAGAGCACAAAAAAAGGGATTAAAATTAGTCAAGACAGCAGGGGCGATGGATGTAGATATGCTTTGCTTTGGAGGGTGCGTAGAAAGCGTGGATGCGGGTTTTGTTAGTTACGAAACGGAGTTCTCCCTAGCAGATCACTATAGAAAAGCTGTACAAAATGGAATTGTAAAGGGTAACGAACATGCTTGTTACACGGTAATCAGTGCCCTTAGGGCAGCGGCATATGGTATTCCCTTTATGCCAGTAAAGGGCCTTATGATCAGTGATTTGATTGATGTAAATGATTACTTTACACAGATTATAGATCCATTTTCAAATGAGCCTATTACAGTAGTTAAAGCAATCAGGCCTGATGTAACCATCATTCATGTGCAAGAAGCAGACGAAGAGGGAAATGCACGCATTGAAGGCCCTTTGTTTGATGATATAACCTTAGCTAAAGCCTCTAAGAAGATTATTTTATCTGCAGAAAAAATAGTAGATTCTTCAAAGTTTAAAGAAGCTCAGCAGAAAGTTAATATTCCGGGATTTATGGTATCAGCGGTAACACACGCGCCTAGGGGCGCGACGCCTTGTTCATGCCAAGGCTACTATGATATTGATAGAGAACATATTAAAGCCTTTAAGGCACTAAAGCATCAAGATGAGCTGGGGCAGTATTTATCAAACTATGCAGCTTGTAGTGAGATGTAAAGGAGGACAACCTAGTGGATTATAGACCATGTGATATTATGATTTGCGCTATGGCAAGGCTTATTAAGGAAAATAATACGGTTTTTCATGGGGTTTCTTCTCATATGCCTATGATTGCAACTCTACTTGCAAAGGCAACCCATGCACCAAATGCAGTACATCTTAACATTCCAGGAGGCGTTAATCCTGAAATAGAAGCTTTACAAAAATATACAAGCGCTGGTACTGCCTTAACAGATACAAATATAGCTGATTTTCCTCTTTCTGATATTTTTGATCTATCAATGAGAGGCGGCCTTGATATAGCCTTCTTAAGTGGGATTCAGTTTGATAATAGAGGGAATGTCAATGCATCGGTTATAGGTGATTATCATAAGCCCAAGGTAAGAATGCCAGGAGGGGCAGGTAGTGCAGTACTTATTCCAACGGCTAAAAGAGCTATTATATGGAGAACCAAACATGACAAGAGAACCTTTGTGCCAAAAGTTGATTTTGTAACAACCAGAGGAAATGTAGATCGTATTGTTACACCACTTTGTGTATTTAAGATGTATGAAGGCGAGCTTATCTTAGAAAGTATTCACCCCACATCTAGTATAGAAGAGATTGCTGCTAACACAGGGTTTGACATTCGTTATATTGATCTAAAGTATACACCCCTTCCAACGGATGAAGAGATGATGGCATTAAGCAAAATTGATCCAAACGATTATCGCAATATTGAATTCTAAGAAAAGGTGATAAAATGAGAGAGGCTTGCAGAGTCAATATGGTTACAACTAACTTCTTTGGACAAGGGGCATTAGCGTTTTTACCAGAAGAAGTTCAAAAAAGAAACTATAAAAAGACACTTATAATCACAGATCGTTTTTTATATGAGTCGGGCGTAGCAACACAGGTAGGAAAGTTGTTAGAGAAAGTCGATGTGCATAGTTATATTTATTATGGTGTAAAGCCAAATCCAACCACGACTGTCATCAATGAGGCATTAAGTGTAGCCAGGGAGATTAAACCTGATTTTATTGTGGCATTAGGTGGGGGATCAGCTATTGATACTTGTAAGGCAGTAGGGATTGTTCTTGCTAACCATGGAGATATAAGAGACTACGAGGGTGTTAATAAGTCTAAGTATCCAGCGCTTCCTATAGTGGCCATTAATACAACCGCAGGAACAGGCTCAGAAGTAACAACATTTTATGTGATTACAGATGAAGAAACCCATTCTAAAATGGTTATGATCGATACGAATTGTAGTGTATGGATAGCAATCAACGATGCAGAATTAATGCAATCTATGCCTAAAGAATTAACAGCAGCAACAGGAATGGATGCCATGACCCATGCCATAGAAGCAGTATTATCTAAAAGAGCTACCCCCTTTACAGATAAGGATGCGCTATGGGCAATTAAAACGATTAAAGAATATTTACCTAGAGCTGTGAAAGATGGAAATGATATAGAAGCAAGAGAAATGATGGCATATGCTCAGTACGCAGCAGGGCTCGCGTTTTCTAATGCGGGCTTAGGAATGGTGCATTCTATGGCACATTCTTTAGGTGGATTTTACAATTTGCCTCATGGTATTTGCAATGCGGTACTCTTGCCATATGTTATGGCGTATAACGGCGAGCTGGTAGAAGTACAAGAACGTTTTAAACTCATCTATGAAGCACTGGGACTCAAAGGGTCTTTTACCTATGTACCTTATAGGGCTATGACAGAATCGATTAGAGAAATTAAAAAGCTTTCAAAAGAAGTAGGAATTCCAGAAAGCTTATCTATGTTAAAAGTGGATCCAAAAGATTTTGAAGCATTAGCAATGCTTGCTATAAAAGATACTTGTATGCCAGATAATCCAAGACAAGCTGATTTGCAAGATGTGATAGAAGTTTATAAAAAAGCTTACTGTTAGAAGAACGTGTTGCGTGATGGATTAATACACACCTTATTAGATGAGCGTCAAGTGTGTTTGAAAATAAATATTCAAGCGCCCTGTTTATTTATAAAAACAAGGAGTTGCGATGAGCTGATCTGATTCAGCTTATCGCAACTCCTTTTGACTATTATAATTAAACAAATATAAATCTAATAATAGAGTTTTCTAAAAGTAATGCGTCCCATTTGTAATTAGTACAAATGACAATGTGATGTTATCTGCAATGAGTATACTTCAGTTTTACACCAAATTCAGTGCAGCTAGGGCATATACAAGAGATGAGTTCCAATAAATATCTACTTCATTGGTTGAATAACTTAAAAAGTCGTCAATATAGCACTGTCCAGCAGGTTTATTCATCAGTTCGCTTTGTGCTACGCCGTCTTCAAGATTGGCATTAGGGCCACCAACAAGCATACCAGGTATTGTCTTAGTGGTCGCTATAGATAAGCGATGGTGTGGGTGCTTTGGATAAACTGAACCAAAACCAGTTACATAACTGAGTGCTAATGGATTTTTGCCTAGGCAGTAATTCACTGCTTCTACTGCATAGTCATGCAAAGATGAATCTTTGCTAAGCTTGCTACCTACTTCTAGTAATCTTGCGTTATTTAAGAATTCCATATTACTTCCCCAATAAAAAGTCGTAGGATAATTAGTGATTTCATAAGCATCCTCTTTAACCATATGTTCAGCACAAGACTGTGCCCAGGAAAGTTGAAAATCGGATACTTCTTTTAATGTTACTGGGTCTGCCTTTTCACAGGCAATATATGCATCAAAACCATAAGCTCCAACAGTTTGCCAGCCATATCCTTCTACTGGAGAGCTATTCCTTTTAGATTCATCACCTAGCGCTTTTAATGCCATATGATATGTTTCGTCTTGCGTTGCCTTGAATAATTGGGTTGCTGCCCAGAATCTTTCATCTATATCTTGTGTATCCTCATAAGCAC
>JAEXBC010000423.1 GCA_023457875.1 Bacillota bacterium
GGTCGGTACAGGCGTTGCGGTAGGCACAGGGGGTTGTGGTTTGTTCTGACGTGGCAGTTGCTTCCGGAGTTCCATTTGCTTCAGGCGTAGCGGTTATCTCCGGACTTGCAGTGGGTTCTGTTTTATCTGTATTCTGACATGCAAGTGCAAAAAGCAGTATGCAAATCACAATTCTGAAACTCTGCACGACTAAAGTCGGCAGGTTCTAATGTACTTTTTAACTTCTGTATTAACCCAAAAGTATAATACCACTAATTAACTTCCATTAGACTTTCACTATCAATTATTCCTTTGAACAAATTAACGATAGTTTAACGCCCGCTTCAAGACGTTTTCTTTATTTTTATATTACGTTTCTTAACGCTTTGCTTAATTTCATATTATTTATTCTATCAATCTCTCTGTTGTGTAGTTCTTTGAACTTATCAAAATCTTTTATACACCCTTCCTGATTTATAGTTTTTAAATCTTCATTAACATGTTGTATTAAGTACGCTGAATAAATATCTCTCTGCACCTTAATACCATCTAAATCATTCCACCTTTCATTTAATTTCTTTTTATTACATTCACCATTAGCATGATTATATTGACTTGCTTTTACTTCTTTTGTGTTTATCCTGATCAACGATTTACCCCAATATTTCAACTTAGTATCAATCATAGTTAATAATTTTGCAGGAGCTTTATTTGCCAACGACTTTCCAAAACGTTTCTTTTTCTTGAACTTGCCATTATCATTTATTTTAGTTTCTTTTGCTCTTGCTTGTAACCCCTTAAAATTCATATCCTCTACTTTAATTGTATCACCAAGAGATATAATAAAATTACTTAAAATATTATGTTGATACTCTCTTATGTCTGCTTGTTTACGACATAATTCTTTTAATTTGTTCTGTGCTTTTTTGTATTTATTGGATTTGTGCCATATAATCTTTTTATTTCCTTGTTTCTTAATAGTACCATTTTCATTGAAATTATCTGGATTATTAGCACGTTTACTCCTGTCCATATACCTTAGTAATCTACGTTTCTCATTTTCAATGTTTTGTATTCTATCAGCCAATTCTAATAATTTAACATCATTATTGCCAACTATAGCTATTGTCTGAGTTCCTATGTCTAAACCTACCTCACCTGTGCCTATTGTTCTTTTTATTTCACCATCTTTGCTTATTTTCATAGGAGGTATTCCTTTAAATACTAATTGTAGATAATATTTATATTTATCTTTTATAAATTTACGTTTAATTCTACAATAACAAACCTCATCTTGCAGTGCTTGATACTCATAAGGGTTATCATAATCAATTTGAACCGGTATTTCTAATCCATTCCAAAGCAATGTATCATTTTTAAATCTTATCCCTGTATTATTGCTCTTGCCCTCAAGAGAGTTTAATTCACCATATTTTTTAAAATGTATTTGATCACCATTACCATAAATTAATTTTTCTATAGCCATCCACACTCTTGTTGCTATTTTTTGTGCAGTAAATGAGTCTATATTTTCTTTAAAATGATGTTGCATATTTTTTACATCAGAATGAAGTGAATATTCATTAAGGCTATATTCTTTATGCATTTCATTTAATGCATTGTATGCTTCTTTTAACTCTTTTTGCTTCTGTTTGTCTATTGAATTATACAGTTCCCTTACTTTATTTTTTAACTGCCTATACTTTTTGGTTTCAATCATAGCCTTATATCTTTTATTTGCTTTTCCTAAAACAGAATTATATATGTTTCTTGCTATTTCAAAGCGTTTATTTAAAATATCTTCTTGATATGGTTGTATAACTAAAGGAAACGTTACGCAATATCTATTCATAATATTCACCTCTCTAATTTATTAAGGCTTTCCCATTCTGACGGACTATAGAGCTTCGTCAGATTGGATTTTTATTCTTTCTTGGGCGACCACGTGGCCTCTTTGGTTTCAGATCTTCCTGATTCTTAATTTTCGGTTTTCGACCGCGCTTTTTGGGTTCTGGTTTTTGCGCTGGTTTTGATAACCCCAGTGCTTCAAGTTCTTCGAATACCACATTCAAAGTATGAACCCAGTATCCATCATCTGTTGCTGGATCAGCAGGCGCGTCAGAATAACGTCAGGCAGATGAAAGATCATCCATGAGTTCTGCATATGACATTTTATCAAATAATTCTGCTTTTTGCGCTTTCTTCAGTATTCGGCAAGTCGCCACTGTTGATATGAAATTTATAAACTCGTTACCGATAACTGAGAAATCACCTTGTACATTTGTATGATCCAGACACTCATCGTTCTTGTATCTGTTAAACACAAACTCAAGCATCCAACGGTCATCATAACAAAGATAGGCAGTTTTTGGCTCGAGATCCTGGTCTGATTCAAGAACCATGACACCAAAAAGATTTCTCTTCGCCGCATATTTTTCTTTAGAGAAATCCTTATCCTTCTCAGCTTTTGCAAGATAGGATGCTTCTTCGTCCGATGCTTTTTTAGTATCTTTATATGAGTATAAGAATCGACCGCCTTTGATTTGCTTCTTTTTGTATACGACATGAGCGTCAATGCCTTCAAGTACGCCCTCGAAAGAAAGCATATTATTATCTTCTATACGTACATCATTACGCCTGATCGGGGTTAAGAAATGAAGATCAGGACGTTCTTTTAACTCTTCTTTAATCATACTTGGGGGGAATCTTTTATCTGTAACAATAATACCTGTATTTATATCATTATCACGTATGAAAGAGGAGTAAGAGCTGACATCTATACTGTTACCGGGAAAGACCTCTGCACAGAGTGGCTCCATTTTTTCTATGTCATAAGCATAAATTACTGAAACTTCTTTGCAGCCTCTAACTCTTGCTTTGTAAGAGAATGCAGAAAGGTCATTTACAGTGCTGTTATCCTGTTTCAATGTACCATCAATTGCTATATGATGATCTGCTGTAACTTTCTTCAGTCGTAACTGATAGAACTGCTTTCGTTTGCTGCCATTCATTCCAATGCGTTGAAGCAAATTGCCTATAGAATTCTTTGACATTGTTGCACCAGGATAATCTTTGCACACAAAGGTACGGTTGTAATGTGTAGACATTCTGCTCGCGGTGATGGATGGTTTTATTACTTTTAGTGTTGCTATAGCCATGATAGAGTATACATCCGATGCGTCGTATACTTCGAGCAAATCATGAAACAGATCATTCGTGACTGACTTAACAAGAGCGGAGGCGCCATAAGACAACATATCCGGCATCTCCTGTTTGTGTGTTGTTTCAATTGAAATTGGTACAAACTTATGATCAATGATATGTCCAATGACTTTACCGTTGTGAGGTTGAGGATTTTTCCCCGGAATGTATTTTGAAGAACCACGTTCACGAACAGCATATCTTTTCGGACCGTCACGACCACTATCATTGACTATGGTATTTTTAGGTCTTTCAACAGCTCTTATATCTGCAGGTACAGGCATAAAAAATCATCTCCTTGTATAGTCCAATTGTATCACATATGAACTATTATGTAAAGAAAAATTTGCAAAAATATTCGATGTATATTTGCAAATTGATACTCTGAAAGACTATATTTTTCAGCTATAGTCCAATATTTTGTGAAAGTCTTAATTTATTAATTATTTTTTTGATTTTCGATATATTTTTGAACGGTTTCTTCACTTATATATCCTATGGTACAACAAAAATAAGAACGAGTCCAAAGAGAAGGTATTCTGCTTTTTAATTTAGGATATCTATCTCTTAAAATTCTACTACTAACCCCTTTAAAATGTTTTATTAGTTCGTGTAGCGGTTGCCTTGGGTCAAAACTAATAAACATATGCACGTGATCTGGCATTATTTCTAATGCTTTTATTTCAACATTTTTTTCTTTGGCGATATCATAGAAAATCTCTCTTAAATCTTTTTCTACATTATCAACTAATACTTTACGTCTATACTTAGGACAAAATACTATATGATACTGATTTAAATAAACTATTCCTTCTTTATGAAAATATCCATTATCCATTAGACACACCCCATTTATCCATTTAGTATAATCATAAAATATCATATAATTAGATATGTGTCAAGTATCTATTTTTTATTCCCTGATAATTATTTGCCTTCATCCCAGGGACTGAAGTCATGGGCTTTCGGCTTTAGTTTCTTGTAAAGTGTTTCTCCCTGCCAGCTTGGAAACAGCTCGTCATAAACAGATGAATTAACTGGCTTAAAATCATATAGCTGCTCCTTTAC
>JAEXBC010000424.1 GCA_023457875.1 Bacillota bacterium
AAAGAATAGATACCTTTGTAAATGAACTTCCAACTTTCTTTATCGGTATAGGTGTCGTGTTTTTAGTACTTATACTATTAATTATTATTTTGATGATATTAGGAAGTATTATGGATTCTACTAATAAAAAAGAAAAAAAAACAGCTTTGATTGAGCGTGATCAAGTACAAAATGAATTAGCAGCTACAGTTGAAAATGTAAGTGTTCAAGATGAAACTGAACTTATTGCAGTCATTACGGCAGTTATTGCAGCTAGTTTGGGAACCACTAGCGATACATTATGTGTGCGATCATTAAGAAAAGTTCAAAGAAAATCACTTTAACATAGGAGGGTAAGTTAATGAGAAAATTTCAAGTATCTGTAAATGGAAATTCATATGAAGTAGAAGTAGAAGAAATAGGTAAAGGCTCTAGTATAAGTAGTGTTACAGCACCAGTAGCACCAACTCCTGTTGCGCCTAAAGCAGCATCAGCACCAGTTCAAGCACCAAGTGCTCAAGGTAGTATTAAAATCGTTGCACCAATGCCGGGTAAAATCGTTGATGTAAAAGTAAGTGTTGGTCAGAGCGTAAAACAAAACGATTTAGTAGCTGTTCTTGAAGCTATGAAAATGGAAAACGAAATATTTGCAACAGCTTCTGGAACTGTAACTTCTGTTAATGTATCAGCAGGTTCATCTGTTGAAACAAACGATGTTATTATTACACTTAACTAGTTCCAGACCATTAAATATAAGGAGGAACAACACGTATGATCGATAAACTTTTATCCGCCATAACTGGGCTTGCAGGCGATTCAGGTATTGCAACCATTATAACAACAGATGGTGGTTGGAAATATCTTATCATGATTGCAGTAGCGTGCTTTTTACTTTATTTAGCTATTGCAAAAGGATTTGAACCTTTATTACTTGTGCCTATAGCCTTTGGTATGCTTATGGTTAACTTGCCAGGAACAGAAATTTATGTTCATGGAGAAACGATAGAGGAATCAACTGGGTTACTATATTATTTAGGCTTAGGTAAAGATTTGGGTATTTTTCCACCGCTTATCTTTATTGGAGTTGGAGCTATGACGGACTTTGGTCCACTTATTGCTAATCCCAAAAGCTTTATTTTAGGCGGAGCTGCTCAGTTTGGAATCTTTTTTGCTTTCTTAGGCGCACTTTTACTTGGCTTTGATCCAAAAGAAGCTTCGTCAATTGGTATCATTGGTGGGGCAGATGGTCCAACAGCTATTTACTTGACGACAAAACTTGCGCCTCATTTACTAGGTAGTATTGCAGTAGCGGCTTATTCCTATATGGCACTTGTACCTGTTATCCAGCCACCTATTATGAGAGCGCTTACTACAAAAGAAGAACGTATGATTAAGATGGAACAATTAAGACAAGTATCTCGTCTTGAAAAAATTGTATTCCCAGTTGCAGTTACTATTATTGTTACCTTGATTTTACCTTCAGCAGGAAGCTTGGTAGGTATGTTGATGTTCGGTAACTTATTAAAAGAAGCAGGTTGTACAAGTCGTTTAGCGGAAGTAGCAAGTAATGGTTTAATGTCTACTATTACGATTATGTTAGGTCTTGTTGTTGGAGCAACCACTTCCGCAGACACTTTTTTAAATGCTGGCACACTCTTTATTCTCGTGTTAGGACTCACTGCTTTCTGTATAGGAACGGCTGCTGGAGTGATATTTGGAAAAATCATGTGTCACTTAAGTGGTAAGAAAATCAATCCACTTATTGGTTCAGCAGGTGTTTCAGCCGTACCTATGGCAGCACGTGTATCCCAAAAAGTTGGACAAGAGGAATGCCCAAGCAACTTCCTTTTAATGCATGCAATGGGGCCAAACGTAGCAGGTGTTATTGGTTCAGCTATTGCTGCGGGTATCTTATTATCTATTTATGGTTAATCATATGAATAAGCTTATTTGATAGGAATATATAACATAGGAGGTTATGAGATGGCTAATATTAATCCTAAGCCAGTTAAAATAATGGACACAACGCTTCGTGATGCCCATCAATCATTAATTGCAACAAGAATGACAACTGAGCAACTTTTACCTATTGTTTCTAAGATGGATAAGGTTGGTTTTCATGCATTAGAAGTATGGGGAGGCGCAACCTTTGATGCATGTTTGCGTTTCTTAAAAGAAGATCCATGGGAAAGATTGCGTAAAATCAAAGACCACGCGCCTAATACACCTCTTCAAATGTTATTTAGAGGGCAAAATATTTTAGGCTATCGTCATTATGCTGATGACGTTGTTGAATACTTTGTACAAAAAAGTGTAGCAAATGGTATTGATAATATTCGTATCTTTGATGCCCTTAACGATATGCGTAATTTACAAACAGCTGTAAAGGCAGCTAATAAAGAAAAAGCACATGCGCAAGTTGCAATTTCATATACAATTAGTGATGTACATACCATCGACTATTATGTGAAACTTGCAAAAGAAATCGAAGAAATGGGTGCAAATTCAATTTGTATTAAGGATATGGCAGGTTTACTAGTACCCTATCAAGCTGCCGAGCTTGTTGGCGCACTTAAAGAAGCTGTACCAAATCTTCCTATTCAGCTTCATACCCACTATACCAGTGGTGTAGCTTCAATGACCTATCTTAAAGCTATTGAAGCAGGCTGCGATATCATTGATACAGCTATGTCTCCATTTGCAATGGGTACCTCTCAACCAGCAACAGAAGTACTTGTAAAAACCTTTGAAGGTACCCCATATGATACAGGTATTGATCCTGAATCACTTAATGAAATCACAGAGTACTTTAGACCAATGAGACAAAAAGCACTTGAAAGTGGTTTAATGAGTACAAAGGTACTGGAAGTGGATATTAATACTCTTCGTTATCAAGTTCCAGGTGGTATGCTTTCTAATCTTGTGTCACAGCTTAAAGAACAAGGGGCATCAGATAAATTTGATGAAGTACTTAAAGAAATCCCAAGAGTACGTGCTGACTTTGGTTACTTACCACTTGTTACACCTACAAGCCAGATTGTTGGTACGCAAGCAGTACTTAATGTACTAGCAGGTGAACGCTATAAGATGGTATCAAAAGAATCAAAGGGTATTGTAAAAGGTGAATACGGACAAACACCAGTACCTATTGACGATGATTTTGCTAAAAAGATTATTGGTGACGAAAAACGTATTACTTGTAGACCAGCAGATCTTATAGAGCCAGAGCTTGCTAAGCTTGAGAAGGAAATGGAAATGTATAAAGAACAAGATGAAGATGTTTTATCTTATGCTCTATTCCCACAAGTAGCAGTTGAGTTCTTCAAGTATAGAGAAGCACAAAAAACAAAGATAGATCCTAAGATGGCAGATGTTAAAAATGCTGCTTATCCAGTATAATCTATAACTTTATAAGGATATTTAGAAGGTCAGAGACATTCTAGATATCCTTTTTTATTAGGCAGAAATAAGCAAGTGATTAAATAGCATAATAGAATACATATACTATATGAAAAATGAGGAACAATTTGTTTTAAAACAAGATTATGATATAATAGGGTGAGTAATGCTATTTAGGAAGTTCCAAAAGAAAGGATTTATCAAATGAATAAGAATGATTTGATTTATAGAATTCAAAAAAATATGCCTAAGTTAAGTAAGGGGCAGAAGCTTATTGCTAACTATATCGTAGAGCATTATGAAAAGGCTGTTTATTTAACTGCAGCTAAATTAGGTGCCATTGTAGGGGTAAGTGAATCCACAGTGGTACGTTTTGCTAATGAGCTAGGTTACGATGGTTATCCAAAATTTCAAAATGCCTTAGAAGATCTTGTAAAAAGTAAGCTGACAGCGATGCAGCGTCTAGAGGTAACAACTGACCGTATCAATACCAAGAAGGTATTAAAGAGTGTCTTACAAATGGATGAAGACAAAATACGTATCACAAGAGAGCAAATTGATGAGGAGGCCTTTGATCAGGCCATTGACCAAATCATTAAGGCAAAAACCATTTATATTCTTGGGGTACGAAGCTGTGCAGGACTTTCTAGCTTTTTAGGTTTTTATCTTAATATAATATTTGATAACATAAAAATTATAAATACCAATAGCGTCAGCGAAATGTTTGAAGCTATTCACCGTATCAATGAAGAGGATGTTGTCATTGGAATTAGTTTTCCACGTTATTCTAAGCGGGTTATGAAATGTCTTGAATTTGCTCAAAGTAAAAAGGCAAAAGTCATTGCCATTACTGATAGTTATATTTCTCCTATAGCCAGCTATTCGGACTATGCGCTTATTGGCTCCAGTGAAATGGTATCCTTTGTAGACTCCTTAGTGGCACCGCTTAGCATTATCAATGCCATTATTGTAGCCATAAGCTTAAAAAAGAAGGATGAAATTGCTGAAAATCTAGAGAACCTAGAGAATATTTGGGTAGAGTTTGAGGTGTACGATAATTCTGAACGCGAGTTATGGAGTATGCCAGAAGATAATCAAAAAGAAAAATTTGACTAAAAGGATGGTAGAGATGGGCATAGTAAGTATACGTGGCGCAATTACTGTAGCTAAGAATAGCAAAGAGGATATTTTAGAGGCAACAAGAGAGTTATTAATGGCAATAATTGAGGCGAATCAGATAGAACGTCAAAATATTATTCAGATTCATTTTAGTGCGACAAAGGATTTAGATGCTGCCTATCCAGCTGTGGCTGCTAGAGCAATAGGTTTAACAGGTACTTCACTCATGTGCTTTCAAGAAATGTATGTAGTGGGCTCACTAGAGCAGTGTATTAGGGCAAGTGTACTTGTGAATCAGGAGGGGCTTGAACGTATAGGTGTCAAGCATCAATACTTAAAGGGTGCGGCAGTATTAAGGCCAGATTTGGCGAATAAGGAGAATAAAGATGAATAATTTTTCAATTGCAATAGATGGACCTGCTGGTGCAGGAAAAAGTAGCATTGCTAAAGAGCTGGCAAGAAGCCTTAATTGCATTTATATTGATACAGGGGCAATGTACCGCTCTGTTGGCTTTTATTGCATTAGCCATGGCATTGATTATTTAGATGAAACATCAGTGAATGGGTGTTTAGAGCATATTCAACTTAGATTAGCGCTTTCAGAGGAAGGGCAACAAATCTTTTTAAATGAAGAAAATGTGAGTTTGTCGATTAGAAATGATGCGGTAGCGGCGGCAGCTTCTAAGGTAGCCACCTATGAAGCAGTAAGATGTAAAATGGTAAATTTGCAGCAGCAAATGGCTATCCACCAATCAGTGGTAATGGATGGAAGAGATATTGGAACTGTGGTTTTACCTCATGCCACCCTTAAGGTTTTCTTAACAGCCACTGTAGAGGAAAGGGCTAATCGTCGATATAAGGAATATATTGAAAAAGGCTATGAGGCAGATTTGCAGCAGCTAAAAAATGAGATTATAAAGCGTGATGAGCAGGATACTACTCGGTTAATTTCTCCACTAAAAAAAGCAGAAGATGCCATTGAAATCGATACATCCGATTTGACTATTGAAGAGATTGTTAACGAAATTATGACTATACTAAGACAACGTATATAGGAGGAAAAGGTTTGGAGATTATAATTGCAAAAACAGCAGGTTTTTGTTTTGGTGTAAAACGTGCTGTGGAGTTAGCCTTTGCAAATCAAAATATAGAGGGTACGTATACCTTTGGCCCGATCATTCATAATGAGGTCGTAACTGGGCAGCTAGAGGAAAAGGGCATTTATGTTATTGATGATATAGAGAATAAAGCTGTTAAAAACCTTATTATACGTTCTCATGGGGTAAGTCCAAATATTTATGAGGAAAGTGCAAAAAGAAATATAAAAGTGATTGATGCAACCTGCCCATATGTTAAGAAGATTCATGATCTTGTCAAGGTATATCATCAAAAGGGTTATGGCATTATTATTGCAGGAAATAAGCAGCATCCAGAGGTTCAAGGCATTAATGGGTGGGCAGATAATCGTTGTTTGATTGTTAAAGATGCAAATGAATTAAAGGCAAGTATGCATCAACTGACCAAGGACCATTATTTATTGGTTGCCCAAACAACTTACAAAAAAGAAGTGGTGGACGAAATGGTAGAATGGCTTAAAATGATGACTATTCATTTTGAGTATGTCAATACCATTTGTAATGCAACAAGGCAGAGACAAGAAGAAGTTGTTCAAATCGCTAAAAAGGTGGACGTGATGCTTATATTAGGTAGCAAAAACAGTTCTAATTCCCAAAAGCTTTTTGAGATTAGTCAGAAATACTGCAAAAGAAGCTATTTTATATCAGATTTATCTGAGCTTGATAGCTACATGGTAGAATTATGCAACAAAGTCGGCATTACTGCAGGGGCTTCCACACCGGAATCGGTGATTGCCCAGGTGGTTAAATATTTAGAACAATTAGAGACATAAAGGGGAAAAGCCAATGAACTATGAGGGGTTTAAAGAACAGGTTTTAAGACTTACTGGAATCAATCTTACAGCATATAAAGAAAATCAAATGAAGAGGCGCATCGATGCGCTGATTAGAAAACATGGTTGCACAGGTTATGAGCCATATGTTCAATTACTCAAAAAAGATCCTAAAGTATTAGAGGCCTTTGTAGCCTACTTAACGATTAATGTAACAGAATTTTTTAGAAATCCTTCCCAATGGGATGTACTTGAAAAAAATATTATTCCTTTATTACTTGAAAAAAAACGCACCTTAAAAATATGGAGTGCGGCTTGTTCAACAGGAGACGAGCCCTATTCTCTAGCCATGGTGCTTTCTAAAACCCTTCCTTTGCATCAGATTCAGATTCTTGCAACGGATATTGATAAAGAGGTTCTTGCAAAGGCCCAAGAGGGATTTTATGTGAGTCGTAATATTGCTAATTTGCCGCCAAGCTTTAGAACTAGGTTTTTATCTGAGGAAAATGGTGGCTATCGTATTGCACCAGAACTTAAAAAGTGTATCACCTTTAAACAGCATAACTTATTAAAGGACCCCTATCCTTCAGGAATGGATTTGATTGTTTGTCGCAATGTGCTGATTTATTTTACGGAAGAAGCAAAAAGGGAGATCTACTACAACTTTAATAAGGCTTTGGTAGATGAAGGAATACTATTTGTAGGAAGTACTGAACAAATCATTATGTGCCAAGATTTTGGATTTGAACCTAATAAGATTTTCTTTTATCAAAAAGTAAAAGCCTAAGACCACTTTAAATACGAAGTGCTAGGCTTTATCTTGGTTAAAACATAAATAGAATAGCTGATTACACAACAGAGCTGGTTCAAAATCCTCCAAAGTGACATACAGTTCATTTTCGCAGTTTGTCCAAATGGGAATATTAACCCTATGCTTGGTGAAAAGGTTAACAAATAGGCCCTGTTTTGTTAAATAGCATTCATCTTTTGCAGCTTTACGCTTTAGGTGATTAGGAATAAAGGTAGCGAGTGAACGATGCATAAGTTGATTTTGAGAAGGAATATAATAATAGTCTTTTACAGGCGTTAGAAAATGCTTTAATTCACCTTCAAATAGGGCAACCTTTACGGTGCAGTGCTTTTCACCTTGTTGCCATGATAAGCTAATGGTCTTATGGTTTCCATTAAAAGAGGTCGTAAAAGGTGTCTTATTTTCTAGCACAAGGGTAAGCGTATCCTCTTTTGTTTCCTTTGTTAAGAACTTGAGAGAAGAAAGCCCGTAAAGCACGAAGTAAACCTCAAGGAGATGACATAAACTATCTAGTTCATCTTGTTGATGCTTTAAAATAAGGGATTTGTAGATGGCATCTTTGGATTTTACATAGGTATGAT
>JAEXBC010000425.1 GCA_023457875.1 Bacillota bacterium
GTGTATCCACCATCAATACTCAGTGTTGCACCAGTACATAATCACATATGCATTCTATTTCAAAAGAAGTTCCATTGCCTGAACTAACTGACTCTTATCATATCTAATATACTTTATATGCAATACATTTTCAATATCAACAATTTCATACTGAAGTAAAACATAGGTTTCCTGCTTGGTATCATAACTGCACAAACTTATTCTTGGAGCATTTACATCATAAGTTTCAGCTAAAATTGTACCTTCAGAGCTGCCATATTCATTTTCAAACTTAATAGAGTAATAACCATCCTTAACTGAAAATGCATTGTCATCAATGGTTGTACCTAACTGCTGAAGCTGATCTATTTTGTCTTCAGAAAGTGATGCGTAATCATAATTTAAAAAGAAATCTACATCCTCGTATCCAGTTAAAGGTATGTTAGATGACATCATAGTTGACTGATTTATGCTTTCAATATATTTCTGCTGTGCTTGGGGATCTGCTTTTGATTCATCCAGATTCATCGTAAACAGTGCATTCACACCCTTAAAGTTTTCATTTCTTGTAATTAATCCTGTGGAAGCATCATACTCATAACCCGATTTATAATCTGGCCCCTCTGTAATAGCAAGATAAATCTTCTTGTCAGCAAACATTTCAATGGAATCACAACAAACTACCATATAATAAATTCCATTTTCAACATAGTATGTTGCGCCCCCTCCCATGGAATAAATGTTATATTCAAATGGGTCTAGTCCTTGAATCAATGGAGATGCCACAAAGGACTCATCCATAATCGGCTTACCATCAATTCTTTGGGCGGCTACTACAATATAGGTACTTTCTGAGTTAGTATTTCCAAGAAACTGCTCAGAGAGCTTCACACTTGCTGCAACGCCTAGATAAGCAAATCGATAGTCTCCGATTTCACATATTTGTTCTACATCAGATGACTGAAAGTAGTGGGATAATTCTTCACTTCCAAGGTTTTGTGTAACCTCTTTGGCGCTTAAGTAGTGTAGTGCTGCATAGGCTGCACCAGTTAAAGTAAACATAACCGTAATCAAGATAGCTGCCACCATCATCTTCTTTTTCTTAAACATAGATATAATCTCCCTTCGATTTTCTAAATCACATTCAGAAAGAAGGATATCTAGTATTGCTTCTTTTCTTTCCTCATTAAAGCTAATCTCATCAATTGCTTTTTTGATAGGTTTATTCATCCTACTATCTCTCCTTCCTGTAATTTCTCCTTTAGTAAAAGACGCCCTGTATGCAAATAGCTCCTTATTGTTCCTGATGGTTTATGTAGTATTTTTGCAATTTCTTTACTCGTATACCCCTCATAATAGTATAAAAAAATAGTGGCTTTATACTTGTTAGGTAAATCTAACACTGCATCTAATAGAGCACTATATACATCACTCTTTTCAATCCCTTCTTCTACTTCCTCTATTTCTTTTCGTTTATTCCACCAATGAGAAAGCATCGTTTTGCAGTAATTTGAGGCAGTCACAATAAGCCATGCCTTAATATGTTCATCACTTGTAAATTTATCCGGCTGCCTAATGAGCCTGAGGAATGTTTCTTGCACCACATCTTCTGCATCATTTGCATTTTTCATATAAGCGAAGCTTAAGCGATAAATCATATCACCATAGGCCTCGTAATAATACTTAATCTGATTTTTATCCATGGATTTTTTAATCATTGCTTCCTCCTTTCACTAGTAATACTTTTCAACCTGCAAAAGTGTTGAAAAATATTCTCTTATTATATTTCAGAAGATAAAAAATTACTCACGCCTTTATGACGTGAGTAATTTTTTATCTTCTGATGCCTATCTTGTTTATTTTACTATTTATAGAGTATCCCTTGTGATACTCCTATCAACAGCTTACCACTACGTCCCTAATGCTCAGTTCATCTGGCAAAACGTTGCATGGCGCATAAAGCACCTTTACGCCTTGCTTCCTTGCAGCGTCCAAGGCCACGCCAAACTCTGGGTGTGTATTCACATTAGGCAGTACTTCTCGAACATCAGGCATGGCAATCACGAAGGCGATATAGCACTCATATCCTTTTCTTGCCGCTTCAGCCAGCTCATGTAGATGCTTTACCCCACGCTCAGTGGGTGCGTCAGGAAAATACCCTATTCCATTTATCTCCAGGGTGCACCCTTTGACCTCAATGAGAATTTTACGATTACCACACTCCAGATAAAAATCTACGCGGCTCTTTCCATAAGTATATTCTGGTTTGAGCAAGGTGACATTCTTAAACAGCTCTGGCAAACTCATGAGCCATTCCTTCATGACCTGATTGGGCGCCTGGCTGTCAATGTTGACCCAACCAAGTCCCTCCTTGTATACAGCTACTAAATCATATTGGGTTTTCCTTGCAGGATTATCTGTTTTCACGAGTATGACATCGCTGTCGGGTAAAAGCAGTTCTTTACAGCGACCCGTGTTCTTGACATGCACTGTTTCAACCTTGCCCTCCACCTTTGCATACGCTACGAAGCGGTTTTGTCGCTCAATAAATTTGGCATATCTTATGTTGTTATACTTCATGTTATTATTCGGAATAAATGCCTATCATCATTCCACTCTCCAAATATTTTTTGTCTCAAAATAGTCAATCTAAAAGTCTTGAATATACTACAGAATGTATCAATTTCCCATTTACAAATTCTGATTTCATTAAATCTACTTTATTTATGTAAATGTTTATCTTCCCTGTAATGTCGTCTACTTCTATGGCATGATAACTATCTTTTAATTGAACTGTATTAATTACCTCTTCAATTTGAGCTTTTACCTCATGATTAAAGTTGAGTGCTATAAATAACCTGATTCTCATTCACTCCTTTATTATATAGAGATGTCTTTCAATGTTTTTAGTTACTTGTAATTAATACGCCGATCATCAAAAATTATTCAACGACCTTTTCCCTCATCTTTTCTATCAGCTCTAATACTCTAGCCTCTGCTTTAATAAGGTCTTCTTCCTTTGGCGCTCCTTCAAACTCCACGGATTCAACGAAATTCCAATTCATTTTATTTCTTTCCATTATTTCAGCAAGTTCCTTCTCTGCGCCGCCAGACCATCCATATGATCCAAATCTAAAGGCTGTTTTACCATTAACCTTTTTTCTTCCAAGCTCATTTAAAGCTGCTGCAACTGGTGGAAAAAGTTTGTATTCATAAGTAGGCGCCGCAATAATAACACCTGCAGATTTAAATACAGTTGCAACCATTTCACTTTCACTTGTCAGTGGCATTTGAAGCTTGTTGTATTTAACACCTTCTCTTTGAAGAACGCCTTCAACGTGCTCCATTACTTTTGCAGTCATGCCATACATAGAGCCCCACAATATAGTCACTTCATTCTTACCTGCTCCTTCAGTATATTGGGCAAACCTAGAATAATCATCAATGATTTTTTGAGGATTTTTTCTGTAAACAGGTCCATGACCAGGCGCTATGATATTGATATCTAGTTCTTCTGCCTTTTTAATTGCCCTTTTCAAGTTAGGCGTAAAAGTTGCCATTACATTGGAATAATACCTTATTCCTTCAGCTTCAAAGAAATCTATCTCTCCAGGGCTCATCTCATCATCAAAATAGTGGTCACCCATCCTACCAAATGCGCCAAACATATCACATGAGAAGAGGGTTTTTGTATCTCTCTCATAGGTATACATTGTGT
>JAEXBC010000426.1 GCA_023457875.1 Bacillota bacterium
AGGCTCCCTAATTTGAAAATCCATAGGACCATTTTTAATCTGCAAAATCACATTTTTTCGGAACTTACCATCTAAATCCTTGAAATGATCATAGGCTGCTTTGGCTCTATCCGTCTTCCTATCTCGCCAGTCCACATGACAGTTATACACAAAGCATCTCCATATAACAAGCCCACCATAGTTCTCTAATACCTCAGCGAGCATATTGGCCCCTTCAGCATGGGTGCGATTATAGGTAAAGGGACCTGGTCTATTTTCCGAATCTGCTTTAACCAAAAAACCACCAAAGTCAGGTATATATTCATAGATACATTCTGCAGCCTTTTGCCACCACGCTTCTACCTCTTGATTCAAAGGATCTGCCGTAGTAAGCTCGGATAATTCCATTGGGGATGCGAAGTTAATGCTTAAAAATAGTTTAATGCCATAATTTGCAAAGACTTTTGCAATGGGGGCAATATCAAGTAGGTACTCGGGTGTAATAAACTTTGTCTCTATCTTATGTACGTTAACATTATTGATACTAATACTATTAATGCCAATTGAGGCTAATAGTCTTGCGTAATCTCGAATGCGGCCCATATCCTTTACAATTTTGTTATCCTTAAAAAATATAGAATCGCCAGCATAACCTCTTTCAATCGTACCATCTACATTATCCCAATGGTTAATCATTCTAATTGCATTACTTGGCATATCCATCATGTTAAGTGCTTCAACTGGCAACTGCTTTTTAATATATGCAATCAATTGAAAGACACCATACAAAATACCTTTTGCCTTGTTGGCTTGTAGCTGTATAAATTCGCCTGCTACCTTTAAGATATAGCCTTCTTCTCCTATGGCATCAAACTCACCTAGCTTAATGGCAAAGGCCTTACTATTTGTCTCATCGTTAGTAATTGATAACTTTATTTGATAATATTGTTCAAAAAATAAAATCAGTTCCTCCAAGGCGGAAGTGATTATAGGATCCTGTATGTCCTCTTTTGAGCAATAAACCTGATTTCCATATTGCCACTTATTACTTGCAAGGTTCGATTGATCATGGCTATAATCTAGCCAACACCTATACATCTTTTTATATTCTATGTCGCTTGCCACAGTTATCTTCTCCTCTTTAACTTATCACTAAAAATAACATCACCATACTGTATTTGTTTCATTTATTTTTATATATGCCAAGAAAGGTATGCTTAAACATACCTTTCTTAGCCTCTTACTAGATAATCTCATTAAATAGGTCTTTTACTTGTGGGTAAATCTTAACAAATTTCTTGTATTGCTTCTCATATTTAGCGACTAATTCTGGCTCAGGTTCAATGGTATCAATCACTTTTACAACTTTAGTAGCTGCTTCTTCAACAGAAGCAAATTCACCACATGCAACAGCTGCAAGTAATGCGCCACCATAAGATGGTCCTTCTTCAGTTTCAATAACATCTACTTTAATATTTAATACATTGGCTATCATTTTCTTCCAAAGTGGGCTCTTTGCACCACCACCACAAATCTTTGTGCGTTCGATCTTAATACCTAAGGATTTAGCAATCTCAAAGGAATCACGAATAGCAAAAGCTACGCCTTCTAGAACAGCTTGTGTCATGTCTGCTCTTGAAGTATCCATTGTAAGACCTATAAAAGTACCTCTTGCATTAGGATTATTATGTGGTGAACGCTCACCCATTAAGTAAGGAAGGAAAAATACATTGTTTTCACCAAGCTTTGTAATATCAGCTTGTTCCTTTTTGTAGTCCTTTGTACCAATAATTTCGTCCATCCACCATTTATTACATGAAGCTGCACTCAACATACAACCCATTAAGTGATAGTGGCCATCTGCATGAGCAAAAGCATGGAGGGCATTATTTTGGTCTACACCAAATTTCTCA
Source organism: Bacillota bacterium (assembly GCA_023457875.1). Taxonomy (GTDB): domain Bacteria; phylum Bacillota; class Clostridia; order Lachnospirales; family Cellulosilyticaceae; genus Cellulosilyticum. Next base: position 1,893 of record JAEXBC010000426.1, read on the forward strand.
CTAGAAATAAAGATTGTTCCTGAAGTTCCAAGTGAAATATTGCATCTACCATCTCCAACCGTTCCTGTTCCAACAGCAGCAGCAGCATTGTCTCCAGCACCTGCTACAATCTTGCAATTTGTACTAAATCCAAGTTCCTTTGCCACTTCTTCTTTTAATGTACCCACTACTTCATAGCTTTCATAAAGCTTAGGTAATTGTTCTTCTGAAATACCACAAATGTCAATCATTTCTTTAGACCAACACTTATTCTTAACATCCATTAAGATCATTCCTGAAGCATCTGATACATCGGTGCAATGGTTACCAGAAAGCTTGTATGCTAAGTAATCTTTAGGCAACATGATCTTATTGATTCTTTTAAAATTGTCTGGTTCATTTTCTTTAACCCATAAAATTTTAGGTGCTGTAAAGCCAGCAAATGCAATATTAGCTGTATACTCAGATAGTTTATCTTTGCCGATGACTGTGTTCAAATAATCCGTTTCTTTCCCAGTACGTCCATCATTCCATAGAATAGCAGGACGAATCACTTCATCCTTTTCATCTAGAATAACAAGTCCATGCATTTGCCCACCAAAGCTAATACCAGCAATCTGACTTTTATCGCAATCTGCTGTTAATTCCTTAAGTCCCTCAATGGTTTGCCTCCACCAGTCTTCTGGGTTTTGCTCTGACCAACCTGGGTTTGGAAAATAAAGTGGATATTCTCTAGCAGCAATTTTCTTAATCTCACCTTTTTCATTCATTAACAAAAGCTTTACTGATGAGGTTCCTAAATCTACACCTATATATAGCATATTCTTTTCTCCTTCTTTAAAAAAGCTGCTCCACTTCTAGTTGAACAAAGATGGAACAGCTTAATTTCATATATTAGATACGATTCATTCCTATATTATTTCATATATTACGTTCTATATTAAAAATCTAAGAACTTCTAGCTGAAAGGATTTTCTGTAGGATATCTTGCATCTTTTGGTTGGTTATAACCGATTTCATCTACATCTACACCAATATACTTAAATACTTCATAAAGAGCTTTTCCATAGTTACCGAAAGCAACTGCTCCATGGTGTGGGAAGTTCTTTTCAATAAGTACGTGACGATAAAATCTTCCCATTTCTTTGATAGCAAACACACCAATTGAACCAAATGAACGTGTTGCAACAGGTAGAACTTCGCCTTGTGCGATGTAAGCTCTAAGCTTAGCATCAGATGTGCTTTGAAGTCTGAAGAAAGTAATTTCTCCAGGTACAATATCTCCTTCAAGTGTTCCTTGTGTAACTTCCTCTGGTAAGCTTCTTGCCATAATCATTTGATACTTCATAGAACAGAAAGATAATTTCTTTGAAGGTGTGTTACCGCAGTGGAATCC
>JAEXBC010000427.1 GCA_023457875.1 Bacillota bacterium
ACTTAAATTATCATGTTCGAGGAGATCGTTTTGTAAATGATGGTAGCTATATGTATAAGCCCGATTCATATTATTACCTCCATAAAGAAATATTAAAGTTGAATTTTTCAAATTGGGAAGTAGAAAACGCTATACGGGAATGTTATGATGTACTGTATCGGGAGTTTTATGGATATAGTAAAATATTGAAAGACAATAATGGGAACGAGACTCTTGAGGCTATATTTTTATTGCCAAAACAAATTAATGTTTCTACTGATGCAAAAATCATAGCACTTAATTCATTTCTTACAAATGCTTTTTCAGACTCTAAATATCCAGTAATAGACGTAAACTCCCTTTTAAAACTATGGGACTACAATCTTTCTGAATCATCCCTACCTAAACGCATTATAGATTCTATACAAAATGCTTTTGATGAAATGGGCTACGGAATAGAGCCTGATTATAGAGTCCATGGAGTGAGGTTTAAACAATATGATAAATGAGTTCTGTTCACAAAAAACAGAAAATCGCCCATCAAACCGGACAATCTTTATTCTCGAATGCAGGCAACCATAAAGATGGCTGTTATTTTGGCTCAAGCAGATGGTGAAATATCCGATGCCGAGCGATCATACACATTAAAACATATTACTGCTCAAGTGGGCAATCCCAATAAGATTAAATATTTATCTGCTAATCTTAAATATTTGAGTTTATCAAAACAGAAATATACGAATTTTAAACAATATCCGCTTTTGTTCGACAAACAATCAATAGAGTCTACTCATAATTTTCTTGTAAGGTTAGCCTGTGCCGATGGAGAAATAAATAATAAAGAAATAGAGGCTATTACGAAAATAATGGGATATTTTGGTGTTGATTGTAGTGATATTCATTCCAAAATACATAGAATATTCACAGGAGAGGATGATGTTCCTATTTTGGTTGCAAAAGAATCAGGAGCGACAAACTACGTTATTCCCAAACCTGATGAAGTTGTGCCCGAATTTTCAATAGATATGAATAAACTATCGCAGATAGAACAGGATACCAAAAAATCTAAAGTGCTTTTGTCCGACATCTTTGTCTCACAAGAAGATTTCGAGAAACCTGCAATAAGTAGCCAGCTAAGCAAACTCTTGGAAATATTAGCTGTATTACTGACTAAAGAATCATGGAACAGAAATGAGGTTGTAACTCTATGTTCACAGCAAAATATGATGATAGGGTTTGTTCTAGAATCATTAAACGAAATTTCCTATGATGCCGTTGATGATGCCGTAATAGATGATGCTGGAGAAATGATATATGTAACTACTCAATATAAAGATCAATTAATATGTCAAAACCAATAAAACAAAAGGAGAGAGATACAGTTATTCAATCCCTGAAGAGCGGAGTCGTTCCAAGAGTTGGACTGCAACATATCCAAGTAGGTCGCAGTCAGGAATTGATTTCGTTTATAAAGGATATTGATAATATAAAGGATGGAGGTACTTCGTTTCGCTTTGTAATTGGCGAATATGGCTCTGGAAAGACTTTCTTTATCCAATTGGTAAAAAGTATAGCATTGGAGAAAGGGCTGGTAACTTTTAATGCCGATCTTTCGCCCAATAAACGACTCCACGCTTCTGAAGGACAGGCACGGGCTCTATTTTCCGAACTAATCGTTAGCGCATCTACCAGAACCAAACAAGATGGAAATGCACTGACTAACATACTAGAGAAATTCATTGCCGGAGCCCAAGAGAAAGCTGAAAGTCAAAACAAAAGCGTGAGTGATGTAATATACCAGAAACTCAAAGAAGTTAAAGAATTGGTTGGTGGTTCTGATTTTTCCAAAGTTATTGAGCAATATTGGATTGGTTATGATACCTGTGATGACAATTTGAAAGATTGCGCGATAAGATGGCTCAAAGCTGAATATACCACAAAAACAGATGCCTTAAAGGATTTGGGTGTGCGGACTTTTATTAATGATGCATCCTTCTATGATTCCCTAAAACTTTATGCTTTACTTATAAGACAGGCTGGATATGGCGGCTTGCTCATTTGTCTGGATGAGTTGGTTAACCTGTATAAGATAAGCAACTCAATATCCCGCAAATCAAATTACGAAGAGATTTTACGGATTCTAAATGATTCATTACAAGGGGCATCAACGAATATTGGATTCATTTTGGGAGGAACTCCTGAATTTTTAACCGATGGAAACCGAGGGCTGTATAGTTACGAAGCACTTCGATCTCGATTATCCGAAAATACTTTTGCCAAACAATTAGGAGTAACTGACTACAATTCGACTGTATTAAGATTGTCAAATCTGACAAAGGAAGAGTTGTATGTATTATTGAAAAATTTGAGACATGTGTTCGCATCAGGACATGAAAGCAATTATATTGTTCCTGATGATGCTTTGGCAGCTTTCCTGCAACATTGTTCTAATAAAATTGGTGACTCATATTTCAGAACTCCAAGAAATACGATCAAGGAGTTTTTGAGTTTTCTTTCAATATTAGAGCAACAGCCTGAAATGAAATGGACAGATCTTATTTCTAAAGTTGATATAGTAAAGGATATCGAAACGACGTCTATGACAGAGGCTGTGAAAATAATGGCTACACCTATAAGCGAACAAGATCAAGACGAATTTTCATCATTTAGACTATAGCATTATGAGCGAAACAGTTTCTTCTTCCTTTAGTCTATTGGATAATCGAGTTCAAAAATGGGTTTGGAAACAAAACTGGAGCAGTTTACGAGATATTCAGGAGAACTCAATACCATTCATTTTGAGAGGAAACTGTGATGTAATCATAAGCGCATCTACAGCTGGAGGGAAAACAGAAGCTGCTTTTTTACCTATAATTACCCAAATATTAGAAAATAAAAGAAACGGCTATCAGGTATTATATATAAGTCCCCTAAAAGCCCTAATTAATGACCAATATCGAAGATTGAAGGATATGGTCAGCGATATGCCAATTGATATCATACCTTGGCACGGAGATGTTGATGCATCAAGAAAACAAAAATCGCTTAAAAATCCTAATGGAATAATCATAATAACACCTGAGTCGTTAGAGTCGTTTTTTGTCAACCGAAAGCAGCACCTCGCAAATGCCTTTTCTAATTTACTATATGTCGTAATTGATGAGTTGCATTCCTTTATAGGAACCGAACGAGGAAAGCAGCTTCAGTCACTTCTTTCCCGAATAGAGCTGCTTTCCAGACGTGCCATACCTCATATAGCTTTAAGTGCCACGTTCTCGGACTATGCAACAGTTAAGAAATACCTTCGTGAAGATCAGGCTATACCTTGTATAATTCCTCCAACGGGTGTTTCTAATCACGAAATCAGAATCCTGATAAAAGAGTTTATAGATGACCATGAAAATAGTCCGGATTTATTAATAGCCGAAGACATATATAATAAGTTGAGAGGCGATAATAATCTGATATTTGCCAATAGCAGAGCTGATGTCGAAAAGTATGCAACTATACTTGGTGAATTGAGTGATAAAAATTTTGTACGCAATGAGTTTCGTGTGCATCATGGTAATTTATCCAAAAGCGAAAGAGAAATAGTCGAGTCTGATCTACAGAGAGGAGATTTTCCGATTAGCGCAGTTTGTACTTCTACACTTGAGTTAGGTGTTGATATAGGCAAAGTTAAGTCCATTGTTCAAATAGGGAAAGCCTATTCGGTCAGTGGTCTTAGGCAGAGATTAGGACGCTCCGGACGCCGAGGGGAGGCATCTATACTAAAAGTATATTCTATTGACTACGAGCATGATTCGATTATTTTTAATCTAAGAGCCAGCCTTGTTCAAAATATTGCTGTCATTGAGTTATTAAAAGAAAAATGCTATGAAAGTATATCATCATCGAGTTATCATTTCTCGACATTAATACAACAAATATTATCGCTTATATGCCAATATGGGGGCTTTCAGCCTAAAGATGGATGGAATTATTTATGCAAATCGGGTGCATTCAGAAACATTACTCCAGAGCTGTTTATGGAACTACTCAAAGCTTTAGGGGAGAAAGAGATTGTTGCCCAGACTCATTCTGGCGAAATTGTCATAGGCATCGAAGGGGAGAAAATAGTGAAATCCAAGACATTTTATGTGGCATTTCAAACAACAATTGATTATACAATAATAGATAATGTTAAACATAAGGCGATTGGGACGCTACAATACCTTACAGAAGTTGGAGATTTTGTTATTTTAGGTGGTCGAAAATGGAATGTAGTTTCTATTGACGAAAAGGCTAAAAAAATATATGTTATTCCTGTTAAACAGGGGAAATTACCCTTCTTCTTTTCTGAACCTGTTGATATTGATGGAATGGTTGTCTGTAAGATGAGGGAAATTTACATTTCAAATGAGCACATTCCTTATATTGATGCTGCCGGAAAAGAGAACTTAGATAGGTGTAGATCGTTTTTCAAAAGCAATAATCTGGAAGAAGTCAAATATTTCACTTATGGAAACAATAGTTTTTTAATGACTTGGGCTGGAGACAAGATCAATAGAACAATCGCGTTGATGTTATCTCTTACAGACGGAATTCAAAGAGACTTTGATCATATTTCTATAGGAGGAACTTTGTTCGACAATATTGAAAAATTGAAAGAATTGACAAAACCTGAGCCTGCCGATTTGGCAGCATTGATAATCAACAGAAAAAGTAAAGAGATGCAAAAATATGATTATCTATTGTCTGAAAAATTATTAAATATGGAATATGGGAATAGATATTTAGATACAGATGGTGCTTGGCAATATATTTTAGGATTGTAACATATTAACAAAAAAGACATTTCGCTTCATGAATTGACAGGGAGAAAATTAAAAGGTATGTTATTATCATAAATATTCAACGTAGAAATAGATATAAAAATGAACATCAAAGAATTAATAAAACAGCCCGAGGGCGGGGGCTTGAGTTTAAAAGCGAGTTGCCGGAGAATGCAGACTTGGCAAAGACCATTGTGGCTTTTGCAAATGTGCAAGTGAATAACTGTATATCGGTGTCAGAAATAAACCCCGTGATTCGTTATGACCCCTGATATACAGCACAAAAAAAGCAGCCCATAAGACTGCTTTTCGTGATTCCGAAGCGATTCGAACGCTTGACCCACGCCTTAGAAGGGCGTTGCTCTATCCAGCTGAGCTACGGAACCATCCTTAATTGCGGTTGCAAAGGTAGTGCTTTTTGTGGAATCTCAAAACGTT
>JAEXBC010000428.1 GCA_023457875.1 Bacillota bacterium
GTATATTATATATAATATAGGCAATTAAGATATAAAAGCTCATTATATCTATTTTAAGAAAGGGATTGAAAATGGAAAATATTAAAAAAATAAGTCTAGCAATCATTTTACTTATTGCTTTAACATTATGTGCAACAGCTGTAATGAAGCTGTTTGATTTATTATTAGGGCTAGAATATGAAAACCTCTGGACGATAGGATTTAAAGTAGGATTTCTTGCATGGATGCTTCTTATTGCAGCCAAACTAATTCAAAATGTACGATGTAAAAGAGAAAAAGCAAAATAAATCGAGAGGTTCCCTTTCTGCGTGGCACAAAAAAAATATAAGCACATTTGAAAGGTTAATTAATTCTTAAGTTTAGAAATAAATGTCAGTATTTATATATAATAAAGACAATTGAGATATAAGCACACAAAATAAATGAGTCAACAGTAGGGGGTAATGGAGAATGGAAGATCGTAAGATAGTAGAAGTCTCTCATCTGTTCAAAAGCTTCACACGAACCGTGAAGGATGAAACGGATAAAAACAGTAAGGGTAATAGGCTTGCTAAGCTTAAAACGAAGAAGGAAGACTTTCTAGCAGTTAATGATATTAGTTTTTCAGTGGGTAAGGGAGAGATTTATGGCATACTAGGGCCTAATGGAGCAGGAAAGACCACTTTACTGCGTATTTTAGGGGGCATTTTGACGCCTACAAGTGGCAGTGTACATATGATGGACTACGATTATAGCGTAGATAAAGAAAAAGCAAAGAAGAAAATAGGTTATTTATCAGGCAATACAAAGCTTTATGGCAGGTTATCACCTCGGGAATTATTTAAGACCTTTGGCGCCTTATATGAGATGAGCAAGGAAGAAATTGAACAAGCTATTGAAGAGGTAACGAAAGTTATGAACCTAGGAGAATTCATAGATAATCGTATAGAGAATCTTTCCACGGGACAAACCCAAAGAACCTCTATTGCCAGATGTCTTATTCATTCACCAGAGGTATATATTCTCGATGAACCTACCTTGGGCTTAGATGTATTAAGTAGTCAGGATATTATTGAGTTTATGAAGGAACAAAGAAAGCTAGACAAGACAGTCCTTTACTCCACCCATTACATGGAGGAGGCGGAGAGTCTATGCGATCACATTCTTATGATTCATCAAGGTGGTATTATCGCATCAGGCACACCAGCTAGCTTAAAGGAAGAGACCAACACCGATAATTTAAGAGATGTATTCATTCACTTTGCAAAGGAAAGGGGTGAGCTTTCATGAGGATAAACATCGTTAAGACGATTTTCAAAAAAGAAATGATAGATATACTGCGAGACAAAAAAACATTGTTTATGACAGTGATCTTGCCTATTGTGATGTATCCCTTATTGATTATTTTAGCAACCTATGTAATCAGTACTACTTCCACCAGTATGGATGAAAAGGAGTTAAGCATTGCCTTTAGCAAGGCCCCCAATAAGCAAATTATGGAGAAAATAGATGCCCTTACCCTTGAGGAAGGCAGACTCAAGATTGTAGAGGTAGAAGACTATAAAACAGCTATCAATGAGAAGGAAATTGCAGCTTATGTTGAGATTCAGTCTGAAGGGGAAAATGAAAGCTATAAAATTTACATGAATTCCTCAATAGATGATGGGACAGAGGCAACAGAAAGAATAGAGGATCTTTTAGAGGAATATAAAGAGGAGCTCGTTAAAGCGGGTATAGAAGAACAAGGCTTAGATAGTAAGGCTATTCTAGAGCCGATTAACTATAAGGTTATTAATATAGCAGAAAATGAGGAGCAGGTGGGCTATTTATTAGGAACCATCTTGCCATTCATTTTAATCATAGGCATACTCTCTGGTGCCATTTACCCAGCGATAGATGTAATGGCGGGTGAAAAAGAAAGAGGAACGCTTGAAACCCTCTTGACGATGCCTATTTCTAACTTAGAGCTTGTGATGGGCAAATATTTAGCGGTTTCACTGAGCGCCATTGTTTCGGCCCTTTTGAGTGTCATCTCTATTTTACTGAGTGTCGTATTTATGGTTTTAAGCATGGGTGAAGTCATAGAAGAAAGCAACTTCTCCTTAGATGTTACGCAGCTCATACTGCCTTTACTTATTACCTTTGTATGTATTTGTATTTTTACCATGATTATTTCTGCCATTAGTATGTGTATCTGTTCCCTTGCGAAAAGCTTCAAAGAAGCACAAAATGCCACGACGCCAGTTATGCTCATTGCAATGATTTTGGCCTATAGTTCTATGATTCCTAATATAGAATTAAATAGCACGACTGCAAGTATACCTGTAGTTAATGTGGTACTTCTTATTAAGAGTGTACTGACATTTAGGTATGATATTTCATTAATGGCAATCGTATTGGTTTCAAATATTATCTTTGTACTCATTTCAATTTGGTTATTATCTAAATTATTTAATTCAGAAGAAGTATTATTTGGCAATGGAAAAGGTTTTTCTTTCTTAGAAAGGCGTAGCAATATTAAAAAAGGAACCCTGCCTTCACTCAGTGATGGTGTAGTGATTTATTCCGTGGCATTGTTACTCCTTATTTACGTTGGCTCATATGTTCAAGTGAAATTTGGTATGTTAGGCATTGTCGCATCCCAGATTCTCTTAGTCAGCATCCCATTATTGGTGTGCATCTATATTAAGACAGATTTTAAACGCGTCTTTTCTTTAAAATTGCCTTCTATTAAACATCTTTTTGGTGGCGTTTGTATATGGGTAGGAACCTTTATCTTCGTGATGATTATTACCAATGTGCTTCTTTACTGGTTCCCAGAAAATGAGGAGGTTGTCACCAGGCTTCAGGAGGCACTGTATGCGAAGGAGAATTTGTTTTTTAATCTTGCGGTAATCGCCCTCACCCCAGCAATATGTGAGGAAGTATTGTTTAGAGGATTTATTTTCACTTGTTTTAAAGGAGAAAAGGCCTATACACGAGGCATTATCATTAGCGGTATCTTATTTGGATTAATGCACATTGATTTTATTAGACTTATTCCAACGACTTGCTTAGGAATAGTTATTGCCTATGCCGTTTATAAATCCGGTTCTATTTTTGTAGGTATGTTGATGCACTTTTTAAACAACGGTATAGCTGTGTTATGTATGCATTATCCAGATTGGCAGTTTGCAGATTTTATTAATAGTAGTGATTTCTTTTCAGCTAAGACGCAGTTAAGCAGCGTGGCGTTATTAGTAGGACTTATGCTTGCTTTCATGCTAATAGGCATTTGGCTTCTAAGAGGAAAAAAGAAAGATATCAATAAGGATAATGCAAATCTCACGACTTAGTATGGTGTTATGTGATTAATTTCCCTAAGATAGGAGCGCTCGTTAATGCTTCAATAAAATCTTTTTTTGAATGCTCTAGTAGGTAATCCTGAAGTGTTAGGGTGGAGAGGGGCATACTCATAGACAAGGAAGAGGCATTAAAACTATGGGATACGTCTATAATATATTGCTGAATGGCTAAATAATAGGGTGTGCCCTTTTCGCCATTATAATCTAGATGAAGCTCCTCTAAGGTAAACACTCTCTTGGGACAGGTATAGACATTCAGTGGAACGACACTAAGAAGTAAGGGGATAAGCTGATTGAAGGGTAAATGATACAATGGGCCAGAGGTTTCTACTAAGCATAATAACAGCCAGAGCTTAAATTGTGTTTTCAGTAGATTAAATTCTCCAGAACAAGCTTCTTTTGAGTAATTAGATACTTGATCAAGTAAGCTCTGCATTTCTTGAATATGAGAAACGATAGCGTTGATTGTAGCCGTGATATTCATTTTTACCCCCCGTAATAAAAAGAACTTGATATAATATATTCTTCTATGAAGAAAAGCATACCCCAACGTGGACGATTTATCATAGAACATCGTTAATTACTGCATAAATATTGAATAAATATTGTGTTTGTGTAATAATTTTATTCAAGGTACATTGACAGGATTAGGACGTAAGGGGGGATATGATGAATTGTACACAATGTGGCGCACCAATAGAGGAGAATAGCGGTTTTTGTGATCAATGTGGTGCTAAAGTAGAGCGAATAAAAGAAGAACAGGAGATGGCAGGTCAACAAGTAGTCGTGCCTCAAGAAGAAAGTCCAAGTGTGACAGCACCAGCAAATGAGGCTACACATAAAAGTATAATGCCTACCCAAAAGATGCATGAAGACCTTATACTTGAAGAGGCGATACATAGAGAGAATCGGCATAAGAGAGAGAATATCCAGATGTTTATGCAGCCTGCAAGTAAGTATGCCTTAAAAGATAAGACCCAGCAGGCCAGAAGCTATGCTATAGTAGAGGAGCAAAATGAGCTTCGGCTATTTATGAGCATTATCATTGCCATACTTAAGAATCCTTTGATAAGCAGTGAAGAACTAAAAGAGAGCGTGAAAAAAAGCTATATGCTCTTCTATACACTTATTTTAGTGATTATGAGTGGCTGTACCACCTTTATCACTTATAAACTGGCATCAGGAAACTTCTTAAAGGGAATGTTTAGTTTAACAACCCAATTAGGTGCTTATTTTGAACTTGAACCCATTCTCGAAGACCTTCAAGCTTCACCCTTTATACAAGAGGCTGGAGTAAAGGTGTTTAGTTATGTGGTTTTATCTCACGCTATTTTGATGGTATTAATGCTAGCTATCCTGTTATTAATCGCTAAAGTAAATGGTAATGTAGAGATGAGCTGGCACAAGGGTATGCTGGTATTTATTGTGGTGCTCACTGTATTATGTGCTGGCAAGCTAGGGGTATTAGCAATGACTTTAATCAGTGGAACACTTGGTTTTTATTTTTATCTCCTGATGATGCTTACAGTATTGGTTATTACAGTGCTTCAATTTGTTAACCTATTAGATGAAGTGGCATTTGGAATATATGTGGTCCCTTTAGTTTATCTTGTAAGTGCATTTATTAGGAATAAGGTAATTATGGAAATCATCAAAATGAGCTTAAGCAAATACATTTACATGGGTTAATCAATCCCAAATGTATTTCCAGGGAAATAGGAGGCGTATTAATGAAAAGGATGAAGAAAGACTTGAAGTATGCACTTATGATGTTATTGGTGTTTACTTTAACGTCAATGAGCACTTTGGCAGCTGATAACCAAGTGCAGTTGGTGGCGGGAAGTGAAAACCCAGCAAAGGGAGAGCTTGTTCTTTCTGAAACTCAAGCAGGGATGTTTCAAGAAGGAGAATTGATCTTTGCTATTGAAAATAATCAGGCAGGTATTTGCCTTGAAGATGTTGAAGTGAATATAACAGGTGGACTTAAAGGGGTTAAGACTAAGGTGAGCGGAGGTACAAATGGTAAAGTGACAGTGACTTTAAGTCGCAGTTCAAAGGCTCCAGCCACCATTATCTTAAGTGATTTCAAATTTACTGTTGACAGAACTGTCCCCGAAGGGAGCTATGATCTTGAATTGAGTGGAGATGCAATTAGCAAGGGTGACGATAAGGTGATTATCAAAGACTTTATTCAGATTATTACACCAAACACTCAGGATTTAGCTAAAGGTGAGGTGGCAAAGGGAAGCTCTGCTTTTGTGATTGGACAGGAAAGCTATACTCAAAATGATAGCGCATTTGAGATGGATGGCGCTGCCTATGTCATGGAACCTGGATATATTATGGTGCCTATTCGTTATGTGGCAGCGGCATTTGGTGTTGAAGAGAAGAATATCTTGTTTTCTGAGAAGACCATTACTTTATTTGCAGGGGGACGAACAATCTCGTTAACAAAAGATAGCAAAGAAGCCCTTGTAAATGGCGTAAAAATTTCTCTTGAGGTACCTGTCACTATAAAAGATGGCAGAACCTACGCTCCAGCTGGCCAAATTGCTAGTCTCTTAGGCATTTCAGCTAAGTGGGATAACGAAACCAAGACGGCAAGTTTTATCAATGAGTAGAGAGAAATAGATTATTAGAAGTAAACAATTATTATGAAGCCCAGTAAGATAAGTAACATAAAAAGTAAGATGATGTTTAAGAATAATATATTGGAAATGGATTATTGTTAACTTCATACAAAGGGAGTGTCGCGAAACTATTAAATAGTTTCGGGGCACTCTTTTACTATGTATATAACTGGAAATTTATAGCTATATTTAGAAATTTATCTTGTTTTTAGCGTGCCTTAATAAGCCTATGATTATT
>JAEXBC010000429.1 GCA_023457875.1 Bacillota bacterium
AAATAGACTCAAGTGCAATAAAAAAAGATTGCAAAAAACACCCATTTAGATTTTGAGCCGTTCAATAAAAGTTAGTCCAGAATCTAACTTTTATTGAACGGCTCATTTCATGTCACTTAACGGGTGTTTTTGCAACTACCTTCAATTAAATCTTTCTTTTCATCGTCTTATAGAAATCTATATTTTGTTCTACAAGCCATATATTTAACTGGGCTCATTTGACCTTTGCATTTTTCAAGAAGCTTCCATCTACTCTCTAGCATTTTCTGCTTGTCTTCATCACTTATATCTAATTGGCTATATCTTGCAACGAGATAGAGTGCTGTCATTTCTTGAAAACAGTTATCTTTAATAAACAGATAGTCTTCGACACGAAGTGCAAAAGCTGTTTCTGTTTCTCCACCTTTCATTGAAAGTTTTAGCTGGCTAAGCAGTTTGATTTGCTTTTCATAGAGATATAGGATGAGAGCTCTTGAAGGCATTTTGTTTCGCTTATGTTTTCTATAGCAATACAGTATCATAACAAAAGCGATAATACTGACAAAGCCAAAGATAGCTATACCGATCACCATAAGCGCGGGATGCTCGGCCTCACGGGTTACGTTCTGAGGGGTAATGGCAGCATAAGTACCCATATTGTTTGCCTGTCCCATTCGCATAGCTTCTTCCATACTGACTAGGGTTTGGGGTTGGATTTCTGCCTGTCTATAAGGTGGGGTTGCTTCAATGATAATCCAGCCCACTCCCTCAAAGTAAACTTCGACCCAAGCATGGGCTCTTTTATTGGTCACTAAATAGGACTTACTATTCTTATCACGATCTCTAGGCAAAATGTAACCTTCTACATATCTACAAGGAATACCTAAACATCTAGTTAATATAGCTTGAGCTGATGCAAAGTAGGTACAGTACCCTTGTTTGCCTTCAAATAAAAATTCATCTACAAAATCATGGGTGGGGTTAACTTCACCAGGTGTTAAGGTATACTCATAGTTAGCCATCAAATATTCTTCTATAGCCTTTACCTTATCATAATTATTGTCCTTATCCTTCGTGATTGTTTTGGCTAACTCTTTGACTCTATCGGGTAAATCCTCTGGCAGCTGGGTGTAAGTCTTGGTAATCTGCTCTGCAACTGCTTCCCATGCATTAATACTTGTACGATCCTCGGGGTATTCTTCTTTAATGTTACTATAAAATCCAATTTTGCTTTTTCTAAGGGTTTCCCTAAAGTTGTCATTCGTATATTTGGGCTCGTAAAATTCCACCTCATAAGTAAAGTTCTTTCCAGCTTTCTTTTCTAGACTAAAAGAATCTTTATGCGATACAAAAACATCTCTATTGGCACTCTTGATTGTAAAGGTTTGCATTTTAACGGGAATAAAGAGTGACTTTGTATTGATGTTTAGAAATCTAATGGTAGCGCTGTTTTTATAGAATAAACGATTTAATGTGTTGTCCTCTCCGCTTAGCCATTTGACGCCTTCTAACATTTCCTCTGTATCCTCAAGTACCATATTAGCATCAAGAAGGTTAGGGCTAATTGCTGGATCCTTTTGCCAACTATTACCTGTATAAATGCTTCTTGACATAGCTTTTAAGTAGGTAGGGGATAATGCCTTCACCTCTAGGACTGGAATATCATTAGGATTAATGTCTCCCCCCAAATGCACGGTATTTTCTTGCAATCCTGCTGACTGAACTGAAAAAGTATCTGCTATGTAGTAGTACTCTCTTTTACTAAGGGTATTCACAAGATCATGCCAGAACTGCGCTTTATAGGGATACTTATTAGCTACTAGCGCTGCACTTATGACAATAATAATTCCAGCCAAAAGGCCCATCTTCATAAAAGCGCCATAGATAAAACTATTATTTTCATCCAGGGATTGTTTGAGGGTTAAGTACCTGCTCTTAAAGAAATAAATCAAGCTTGAAAAGGCAAATAGATATAAAGCAAAGCCGTTAATAGGTAGCTTTTGAGCCACTTCAAATACAAAAAGAAATCCACCGCCTATAAAAAGTAGCAAGAAGCTAAACTTTTTAATGGTAAAGATATAGACAACTAATGCCACTAAAACACCTAACAGAATCATAAAATAGCTGGTGTAAACGGCATGGCTAAATAGATTTCCTTGTATCGTTTGAATACTCCACTTAGCAAAGCTTAAGCTATTTTCCAAAAGCACCCTCATAAAAGGTTCTAACTGTTGATTTTTATATAAAAGTAGACCATAACCTGCTCCAGAAAGAAGGCTTAAAATAAGGGCTCCAAAAAAAGTGAAGCGGTTCATTAAGATAAGACTCCACAGCCCTATGCTTAGTGCAATGATTACCGCCAGTTTACTCATTTCAAATTCCAAGCCAAGGGTACAAGCAAGCATATACACTATACTAAAAGTAAATAAGCTCATTATAGTGAACCATAAAAGTGCATCTGCTATTTTTTGCCCCCTCGTTCTTTGTCCATTATTTTCTTGTGCTATACTGCCTTGTTGTGTGATGCTATCTGCCTGCGATAGGCTACTATCTTGTGGTATATCCATCCTCTTTTTTATTCCCATAGGCCATAACTCTCCAAAACATATTTGATATCATCATTAATCTGAATTTCATAAGCCTTAACATTGATTTCTTGTAACGCCGATAAGATGGTGCTTATTTCCTGCTTTTTAGCTGCATTTTTAGGAGCAATATCTTCAGGTGAAATATAGATGAGAATCATATTAAAACCGTGTTCCTTGTGCCTACTGATTTGACTGTATAGCTTCTCACTGAGATTGGAGGTAATAAAGACAATCGTATTAGTTTTAAAATTACCCTCTAACGCGAGCCTAGTCATGTTTGAAAAGGCTATTTCACTATCAAATTTAATTTTAAATAAGATGCGATAAAGCTCTTCAAAATGTGAAAAATCACTTGCCTCTTTTGTATCGAGTTCCTCTTGATGGTACTTAAAATCCACCTTAATGTGATGCTGCAAGCAGTAATAAATGACTGCAACGGTTACTTCTATAACCTTATCCTCTAAAATCGTATTTTGCATGACCTCATATGGATTTTTCTCTAAATCCAAAAGAATAGTCGCACCAACTGTAACCGCACCATCATAATTCTTAACTAAAATCTCACCTTTTTTGGCACTCAATTTCCAATGTATCCTTTTAATACTATCTCCATAAGCATACTGTCTTGTATCCGATACGGTTAACTGATCTTCTTCTTTGTGGCTAAGCATTCCTTCTACATAAGAAAGCTTATTGGTACTAATGGGAAAGGAATCTAAGGCTACAATTCTTGGATATACGGTCACATACCTTGGCTCAGACACCTTATAGCTTAGGCTAAATAGTCCCAGAAAATCCTTGATTCGAATTCGCTTAAGTCCCACTTCATAATACCCACGGTATTGACATTCAAGTTCAAAATCGTATCTGCCTGCTGAGTGGGGCAAAATAGCAATCTTTTTGGTCTTGAAATGTTTGTTGAATATGGTATCCACCCCATAAAACAGGATTTCCACATAGGGATATAAAACCTTGCTTTCATTTACAATATCTACATGAAAACAAACCTTTTCTCCCTTGGTTATAAACTTCTTATCTATTTCTTGTAAATAGCTAAACCTCAGATACACATAGACCGTATGCAGTAAAGAGGCCACTGGAATGAATAAGACGGTATAAAAAAACAGGGAAGAAACCATTCCTGGACAAAAATAGGCAAAGATGACTGTTAAAATCAAAACTGCTACGTAAATAATCCTATTTCTTAGCATGATGGTTCACCACCGGTACTCTTACTTTGCTGATACTCTCTCTAATCACATCTACTCCTGTTACCTTTTTCAACTTTGCTTCTTGCTTTAACAAAATACGATGAGAAAGAACCGGTTCTGCCATTTTTAAAACATCATCTGGTAATACATAATTTCTTTCATTATAAAACGCCCAGCCCTGAGCTGCTCTTAATAGATTAAGTGAACCCCTAGGACTTGAACCCAATACAACATCAGGATGTTTTCTTGTTTGTTCAATGATACTGACCATAAAATGATTGATACTTGCGTCTACGTAAACCTCCTTGATTTCCTTTTGGATCTTGATAATATCTTCTCCACTTGCCACTGGCTCAAGTGTCGTTAAGGGATTACTCTCTTTAAAATAGTTTAGCATACGCTCTTCCTCTTCGGTTGTTGGGTAGCCAATACTTATTTTCATAAAAAACCTATCTAGTTGTGCTTCAGGAAGTGGAAAGGTACCTAGATATTCTACTGGATTTTGGGTTGCTACCACCATAAAAGGGGTGGGCATTTTGTAGGTATTGCCATCCACTGTAATTTGCCCCTCCTCCATAACCTCAAGCAAGCTTGACTGGGTTTTTGGTGAAGTTCTATTAATCTCGTCTGCTAAGATCATTTGATTTAAAATAGAGCCTTGCTTATAATCAAATTCACCTGTTTTTTGATTATAAATAGAAAAGCCTGTAATATCTGTTGGCAAAATATCAGGTGTAAACTGTATACGTTTAAAAGAACTATTGATGGATTTTGCAAAGGCTAAAGCTAAGCTTGTTTTTCCTACTCCCGGCACATCCTCTATAAGCATATGTCCCTTGCAAATAAACGTAACAAGCATAAGCTCTACTGCATGACGCTTACCAATAATGACTTTTTCTACATTTTCAACTACATCACGAATGACTTTTACTGATTCCTGCATACGATAACCCTCCCTAAATTGTGATTAATATAAATTGTTTCTTTTTATATACTATCATACTATTTAGGTGGGAATTAATCATATTTTGCTAATATGTTTAAAAAATTTGTGCAACTATTAGGTGATTAACTCTAAAAAAAGCACCTTAAAATAACTACATCCTATCAAGTTCACCAAATAAGCTTGAAATCGTCCATTTACTATCTTGTCACCCTATAGGTGTCGGTGTATAATAAAACATATGTTCGATTAAGGAGATCGGGGTGTTCTTATGGAAGTAAAAGAGAAATTAGAAATATTATCTGATGCCGCTAAATATGATGTGTCTTGCTCTTCTTCTGGCTCAAAACGTCCTAGTGGGAAGGGACAATTAGGTTCCACAGAGGCAGCGGGAATTTGTCATAGCTATACACCTGATGGGCGTTGCATTTCTCTATTAAAGATTTTGATGACCAATTACTGTATTTATGAC
>JAEXBC010000430.1 GCA_023457875.1 Bacillota bacterium
GAAAGTCGGAACATTCTGCACTCGTCCGGCTATAACCATTAACGATGGCGGATGGTCGGAAGTCGACTGGTTCAGAATCACTAAGAAATAAAAGAGAATGATATTTCTTTCAGAAAACGTATTTCCCTAAGGAGATACGTTTTTTTTATGTTTAAGCAAAGAACAAAAACTGCATTCAATTTATAAATGCTACATTATAGTCGTTGACTCCAATCTTTAAAGATTTCCCATACTTTGTAGGCTAATACTGCACTAGTAGATGAATTAAATTTCATTTCGCAAAGTCTTCTATCAATTGCTTGAACATATGATGGAGCAGGCATCGCTTCTATTTCTGTTACGCTATCGCTAAGGTGACTTTCAAACTTAAGTCTTTGAGTCTCATTTTCAAAGCAAATAAAAGGTGCACCAACACCTCTTGATGTAAAATCCAATGTCTTATCAGTTAGGAAGTAAGAGAATAAACCTAAAAGCGAATTCATGTTGTAATAATAATAACAGAAGCTGTTCCCTTTATGTGGCTGTGCTATATTTGAGTTTTCTGGAACGGCCAGCATTTTCCTCGTTCCATCACAATAAATATAGTCAAGTTCAAATAACACTGTAGAATGGTATTTGAATCTTGCCACCCCAAAAGAGCCTGAATCATTGGGATAAAAGAAGCAATATGGCTCCGGTCTATCCATACATTTAGGTCTTGAAAAGTCTATATGAAATTCAGGACTCTCAATATTATATGCATAAAATTTATTATCTATGTCTTTCATCCATCTCTCAGGTTTAAAAAGGAGATGTTTCATCTTTTCTAATGGGGACAAATCAAGTCCAAATCTTTGTTTCCACATTTTTTCTACAAACCCGATATCGGCAGATTTATCTATAGGGGTATTTGTGTCTCCAACTCTGGTATAGATGTGATTTTCTTTAACCACTTTACCTTTGTCACGGAATTCTTCAGTTAAATAATACGGCTTGTTAGGTCTATCTGATATGATTAGTACATCCACTTCCTTAGCTTCAATCTTTAAAGTATGAAGTTCTATTACTGGTCTTACCTCTCCTGCAAATTTTTTGTTTCTTAAAAAGTCTATAAAATGAGATTGCTTCATTCTGTTAACTTCATATTGCTCTAATCCTACTATTTTAGCCCCATCATTTGGATCGCTAACACCAATAATCAAATATCGGTCTCCTCTGTGTAGGCTGTTTGCTAAACAAATGATATCATGTAATAGTGACGCTTTATTATCGTGAGGTATACGCTTGAAATCCCAATAATCATCTTCTTTTTTTGTTTTGATTAAAGATTTGATAATATCTTCTAAATCTTCAGCATTCATCATATTTTATTATTATTTAAATTATTTCACCCACATTTCAGACATGCCTTCTCTCGTTTTTGGATTTCATATATTGTGTTTCGTCTGGGTATATTTTAGGGTGCAAAAACCAAATCTGTATATAGAAAGCTGAATCCATCACAATATACTTATTAGTCGTTATTGGAACACACGACTGTTCAGTCTTTTCACCCATTACTATGTTACTCCGTATTTTAAATACACCTTAAATATTAAGCATAAAATTTCAATTGAATAAAATAAGAAACACGCCACATTTCTTTATAGCACTCGTTTTATTACATTATTTTTCAATGTATTAATGCTAATAAAATAGACAAAATGAACCCAAGCATAGATGCTGAATATTTTTTTTTAAATTTACACATTTGATAATAGTCGATAGTATTTCTACATATAAAGATTATAGAGATACTTTTTTCTTCTATCATAATTTAGAGATTATAGCATTTACTTTTTTATATGAGTCATAGTGATTTGTAGGTAAATCCATATTCAGTTTACTTACCCTTTTAGAATAATACCTAATAATTGATTCATATTCTTTTTTATAGTATAAGTCTCTTTCTGAATATTCATTTTCATGATCTCCATATTCAGTCACCGTCTTATTGTATAGATTTATCACACTCAAGTAAAAAGATCTTTGATATAGTGCAAATGCTTCCTCATTTCTACCGTCTAAGGCTTTTATTTGAGCCTCAATCATTGTACCATCTTCTTTATTGAGATGTTTCTCTACTTTATTTTTTATTCTATTCACATTGTTAGTCATTATCCATAGTTTGAAAAATAGGATAATTTGCAATACTCCAAAAATTAGAAGTACAATAGATAAAAAGTCAATCATAAATTAATGTATTTAGTTAATAATTACGTTTAAGTTGATATGTTTATAATATACACACTTTATTAAGTAGTCTCACGTATGGGCATTAAAACCTCTTACAAATGGTACATCTGAGATTTTAAAACATGTACCTGCACATTTATTCCTCGGATCATTTTGATAAATCAAGCGAGTCGCTATAATCAGTTTTCTTCATCCTGACAATAACTTTATGAAAACAAATATATTTGCTGGATCAGCATTTTTCTTTCTTTACAATCGCATGTACTGGTCGGTAAATATATGAAATAAACTTGGAACAAGTAATGAACATCCATTATTTTTCTGTACTATCATCATTTTATTATGCTAGCCTACGTATTTTGAATTGACTGAAATCTTTTTGCTCTATTATCTATATACGAAATTACCTCATCTTAGACTAGCAGTTATAAATTATGGTATCATCTATATCCTTTTCAGCTATAAAGCTTGTTTGCCAAATAACACTAAAATTCCACATCGTTTTTTATATCTAGATTCATTACTTAATAGTTCATTGAAGTAATTGAATATTAAATCTTTGCTAAAAAAACGAATCAGCAGACTTAAACTTGTAGCTTTGTGATATACTTACTTGTACCGTATATGCTTCAAGATAAATACGTTTTTGCTGAGTTTACAATTTTCAGGAACTACTTTAGCTATTTGTTTTAGTGGAATTAGCAGTTTTCATTAATGCTTGGTCAACTATCAAAACATGGCACTGATTTTTCAAACTGTATTATTAGCAAATACAAGCAGCCTTATTCTTCGCCATAATTATCCATCTGGAAAGTTCATGCGTTCAAAAGCAGATGATAATCCAATAATCAGCATTAAGCAAATTACAAAAAACAATGGGAATTGGAGTCGAAGATGATTTAATCATTTCGAAAGATGCATATCACGAACATACCGATGAAAGAGTATTATAAATTTTCTTATCAGCATAGTAGTTCTTTTGATTTTTTTGATTTTCTTTGCATCAAATCTTGATTTTTAAGGAGTTAAATATTAAGAGAAGTATTTTTATTTAGAAAACGAAAGCGTTTAAAATATTATCCTTGTTCAGAAAATCGCCAAATTAAAGAACACTATGAGGATAGTAGAAGCAAACGCTCACGTGCATTGTGAATAACCTTTTAAGGATATAACATAATGAGCGTGGGCTGTTTCTATTATTTGTAGTGTAGGTGTTTGGCGATACCTCTGGACAGATAGTAGTTAACAGTTCCCACGCTTTCATCGTATTTAATCGCTGACTAGGGTGAACAGTTAGCATATTAATATCATAAAAACAGAGACAAGATTTAATCTTACTACTACATACTAAAATATAAAGCATACAACACACTCTTGTTGTCAGTTCCCATGCTTTGTAACTATACTAACCGCCAACTCAAGGGAGCAGGTAGGCACAGATTAAATTTATAATGAAAACAATTAGATTATTTACAACACTAGCGATAGTTGTGTTGTGTATTGGTTTCTCAGCTTGTAGCAAAAGTGACAATGAACCGAGTAGTAATAACGCCGCAATTGTAGGAATTTGGGCCGAAGAGTCGTCAATAGAACAGTATGTTTATACTTTCAATTCAGACGGCACAGGTAAATGGGAGGTCTACAATGGTACAACACTAGATGACTACATTTCATTTACTTATAAGGTTAGTGGAACCACATTGACAATTACAGGTGGAAGTCAAGTTGCTTCAATGACAATTAAGGAGGTCACTGAAACAAAATTAACCCTGATTTCTACTTATTTAGATAATGGGAAAACTCAAATAGAAACTTTTGTCCTATACAAACAAAGCAAGAAATAGGACACAAGAAAAGATTGCGACACGCTTGTGAAATACATTTACGTTCACCCGGGCATATAAGTTATATACGCCCGGGAGCGTAACTATTTCACAATACATCAAACCAAATATAGTGAAGTATCAGCTATGTCCATTTATTGCTCATATTCAATAAAATACAATTGCAATAAATAGCAGATAATACTTTATTAAGTGCTCTTTCATAAAAGCTTTTATGACTTTAATTTAAGAAAAGCGTATCTTTGCAGAAACTAAGATACTTAAAAGATGAAGAGATTGATTATATTCGATTTGGACGGAACCTTATTAAACACAATAGCAGACCTGGCTCAAAGTACGAATTATGCATTAAAGGAA
>JAEXBC010000431.1 GCA_023457875.1 Bacillota bacterium
TAAAAATGAGTCCCTTTTCTTTGGCACGTTCAAAGGTCTTTTTTAGAATATAGCGGCTGTCGCCTTCAAAAGGCGTACCATCAACCGTTTTAATGTCACAGAAGAAGCGAGCAACTTTGCCATGCTGAGGTCTCCAAGGTAAGATACAAAGGGTGGTTGGGTCTGGGAATAGAAATAATTCTGAATCCTCAATAGGGTTAAAGCCTTTGATAGAGGAAGCATCAAAGGCAATACCCTCGTCAAAGGCTTTACTAAGCTGTTGAGGAGATATAGAGATATTTTTTAGCGTACCTAAAATATCACAGAATTGAAGTCTAATAAATTTTACATCATTTTCTTCTACAAAGCGTAATGCGCCCATTTTATTATAAGACATACAAGCTCCTCCTAATCATTGTTAAAAATACCATAGTTTTAATTATTTTATAGCAATTAATTGTGAGTGTAAAGTTGTTTATATGGATTCTTGGAATTGGCAGTAAGCTTATAGATTGGTTTTGTAAAAATATCCGCTTTAGGTACATTAAAGTGAGTACAAAATTCATCTATATAAGAAGAAATTTGTGCTAAATCATCTTCGGATGCGATATTGGTAGAAACTTGAGCAGGAAGATCATTTGGCAAAGAATCGCTACGAATATAGATTGCACCGCCATGCATACCTGTTCCACAAAAATCCCCTACAGGAATTTCGCCTTCGTAGCCGAGTCCAAGGACAATCAAAATACCACCAGCTTGATATTCTCCTAAGAAGTCACCTACTTTTCCACCAATAACAATAACAGGCTTATGTTCCTTATATTCTTTCATGTGAATACCTACACGGTATCCAGCATTTCCTTTAACCATAATTTTTCCACCACGCATAGCATAGCCTGTGGTGTCACCACAATTACCATGAATCACAATATCACCATTATCCATGGTATCTCCCGTAGCATCTTGACCATTACCATATACTGTAATATTGCTTCCAGAAAGATAAGAGCCAAGGGCGTTACCAGGGGTACCATAAATGGTAATGTTTTTACCGATAACACCTGCGCCTATATACCTTTGACCTAAACAATCTGTAATAGTAATATTGCCATCACTAGTATTTTTTATTTGCTCATTTAAATCTTGAAAGTGTAGTTCTCCAGCTTTAATTTCCAAGGCCAACACCTCCTAACTGTGAGTTAATACCGCCTAATTTTTCTTTGCGCGTGGTCTTACTAAAGAGCATCATTTGTGGCTTATCTTTTAGTAATTCCATATCTACGTCCAGCATACTGGTTTGTTCTTTAATCATAGAGGTATAAATACCAGCACGTTTTACATCACCGATGAGAATATAGCCCTTTAAGCGGCCATCCTTAAAGACAAGTTTTTTGTAGGTATCAGCGTTTTGTGTGACAACTACTTCTCCGTCATAAGTACCAGCAGTAATCATGTGTAAACCAAAGAAACCAATGGCATTCATTGGAATAGCTTTGTCATAATTCTTCTTGCCACCTGCCATACAAATACCAGCTACTTCACCTTGCATATAGGCATTAGGAAGAAGAGCGAGTATTTTTTGCTCGCCAGTGGTGATATCAATGCTTTCGCAGCAGTCACCAGCAGCATAAATAGAGGGAAGAGAAGTTTCCTGAGTACTGCTTACTACAATGCCTTTATTTACTGTAAGACCAGCCTCTTTTGCAAGCTCGACATTTGGTCTAACACCTACAGCTATAATGACCATATCAAAGTTTAATACAGCACCACTTTTTAGGGTAGCAGTATCAGCTGTAAATTGTGCAACACTATCATTAAGTATGAACTTTACGCCTTTGTTTTCTAAGTGTTTTTGAACCATGTTAGAGCCTTCAACATCTAGAATACTAGGAAGAATACGGTCTGCGAGATCCACAACGGTAATATCTTGAGTTGTCTGATAGATCCCTTCAGCAGCCTTTAGACCAATTAATCCTGCACCAATGATAAGTACTTTACTATCAGGTGTAAGGGAAGCTTTAATCGCTTTTGCATCATCATATTTCATAAAAGTATATTGCTTGGTAACAGTTTCTAGACCTGTCATTGGAGGGACAAAGGCTCTTGAACCTGTTGCAATAAGTAATTTGTCATAAGAAACGCTTTTGCCACTAGCAAGCAAAACAGTGTTTGCAGAAGTATTAATACCAGTAACCGTTTCATTAAGTAAGAGTTCACAATTGTTTTGAGTATAGAAATCCTCTGGTCTATAATATATTTTTTCATCAGATACTTTGGCTTCTAACCAATAAGAAATGAGTGGTCTACCATAAGTATGATAAGGTTCATCTGAAATAATAGTAATTTTGTTTGTTTGATCTACTTTTCTTATCCCTTCAATGCAGCCAATAGCAGCAGAAGAGTTACCGATAATCACATAATTCATAGCTTAACTCCTTTCTTCAAACACAATAGCTGCATTTGGACACCCTTTTACACAAGCAGGTAAATCATTTGAATTGGAGGTACAAAGGTCACATTTTTTGATGGCTTTTTCATTTTCACTAGCCACAATACAACCAAATGGACATGAAAGTACACAAGTATAGCATCCAACACATCTAGACTCATCGACTGTGATGACACCATCAGCAATAGATAGTGCTCCTGCAATACATCCTTTTACACAAGCAGGCTCATCGCAATGTCTACATTGCACTGCAAAATTAATGCCTGCGCCTTCTTCGATAACAATACGAGGTGTTGTTTTTTTATCACCTTTAAAAGCATCAAGTATGTTTGCTTCACCACTGTTTGCAAAGCTACAATAATATTCACAGAGATGGCAAGCAAGACACCAATCTTCATTAACATATACTTTTTTCATCTTTTTTTGCCCCCTATTCGCCTGCATGAGATATGCCTAAAATTTCTAATTCTTTTTCTGATAAGCCAATACCACGAAGCATAAGTCTATTGCCACGAAGGGCTTCTATTGAGTTGATACCCATACCGCCCATGATTTCTTTTACTTCATGATCCCAAGCATGAACGAGGTTAACAAGATGTTTGTAACCAATTTCAGGATTTAAACGTTTTACAAGGTCTGGGCGTTGGGTTGCAATACCCCAGTTACATTTTGCAGCATGGCAGCTACGGCATAGGTGACAGCCTAAAGCAAGACAAGCAGCTGTACCAATATAACAAGCATCAGCACCAAGGGCGATGGCTTTTACTACATCAGCAGCACTACGGATACTACCACCAACGACTATAGATACCTCACCACGGATTCCTTCATCACGAAGGCGTTGATCTACAGCTGCAAGTGCAAGTTCAATTGGAATACCTACATTATCACGAATACGTGTAGGTGCTGCACCAGTACCACCTCTAT
>JAEXBC010000432.1 GCA_023457875.1 Bacillota bacterium
TGTTAGTAATGGGACTAATTGTTTCAGAAGCTTCACCTTGAACGCTTTCTTCAGTATTTGCTTCTATTCTATCTCCCTTTATATTTTCTTCTATATTTTCTTTTATATCTTCTTCTATGTCTCCTCGGTTGCTTATCTGTTTTGTATCTTCTTGATGATTGAATGGCATGGTATCTTCTTTGGCATTTGCTTTGGCTAGATCCTCTTTTGGACTTACTTCGATGATTCTTTCTTGCATACCTGCCTCAATGATATCCTCTTGAATATTTGCTTCTACCACATCATTTTCACTATTTACTTCTACTACATCATCTTGATCACTTGATTGCATGATATCATCTTGATCATCTAAACGATGTTCATCCATTTTTACAAGCCTCCTTATTTTGTATAACCTTTTGCCCTTTTTTCAAGGGACGATTCTCTTTGGGTTCTAAACTAAAATAGAACACAACAGGTTCATCTTTCTCGGAAGTCACACCCACTACTTCATCATGTTGCTTGATGATTTCTTTAACAATCACAAGTCCAAGGCCTACCCCAGTTTTATCTTTCCCTCTTGAGGAATCCACTTTATAAAAACGATTCCAGATGTCTTTTTGCTTATCCTTCGGTATAGCTTCTCCAGAATTAGCGATAAGTACCCATACTTTATTCTCATGGTACTGAGTAGATACTTTGACATTTCCATTCTCATTAACAAACTTCATTGCATTATCGAGTAAGTTTTGTACAACGCGACTTATGCCATCAAAATCCGCTTCGACTAGAAAATGCTGCTTATCTAATTCTACACTAATGCTAACACCTTTTTCTAGGGCTTTCTTTTCAAAACTATCTACTGTTCGTTCAATAAGGCAATTAATATTAAATATATTTTTATCCAGATTCTTAGCCTTTTCTTGCATACGGTTAAGCTCTAAAATGGTATTGGTCATATTAATCATTCGATGGGTCTCATCTAGTACAATCTTTAGATAACGTTCTTGCTTTTCTGATGAAATCGTCCCATCTAGAATAGCCGTTACAAAACCTTGAATAGAGGTTAAGGGGGAACGCAAATCATGAGACACATTTGCAATAAAGCTACGCCTAGATTCCTCTGCCTTATCTAATTCACTTGCCATATGATTAAGGGAAAGGCCTAGCTGGGCTATTTCATCTTTTCCTCTCACTTGTATACGTCTATTAAAATGTCCGTTAGCTATGGTTTTTGCCACGCCATTCATTTCTTTTAGCGGTTTACTCATTCGCTTAGAAATAAAGTAAATCCATACAATCACAAGGCTTCCTACAATACCTACCACCTTTAAGATAAGATTTCTAACTTCATCAATGGTTTTTAAGATATAAGGCATGGGCGTATGAATAAATAAAGCATATTGTACATCTTCACCTACCACCAAAGGATAACCTACCGTAAGTACTGGCGTCGAAAAATATTCTTTAAAGCCATTTTCAAGACCAACAGGGTGACCTTCAAATACAGCACTAATATTTGCCTCACTCGGCACTTCTCCCTGGATACGCTCTACCCTATCTCTGTAAATGATCCTACCTTCTCCATCTTCATCCACCACCCAAGTAATGGCTTGTAAGTATTCATCCATCACCTGTATACGATCTATAATCTTGCCCAAAGTTTCTTCTCTTGAAATACTATAGGCTCCTTCTTTATAAAACTCTGTGGCAACGGTCTTAGCCTGCTTAAGCATCATCTGCTGAGTATATTCTACAAAGTAGGTTTGAAACGCATGCGTGAAGGTAATAAATAGCATCATCAGCATAATCACTGCTATGCTGATATAGACACATAGCAAGCGACTAAAAAGGCTCGAGAAACCAAATTGACTCATTATTGTTCGAATTTGTAGCCTACTCCCCATACGGTTTTTATGTTCCATGTATGATCACCTTCAAACTTATCTCTTAGTCTTTTAATATGCACATCAACAGTTCGTGTATCTCCCACAAAATCATAGCCCCAAATTTTATCTAATAGCTGCTCTCTTGTAAATACTTGTTTTGGATGACTTGCCAAGAAGTAGAGAACCTCTAGTTCTTTTGGAGGTAATTCTACCAAATTTCCATTGAAAGTAACTGAATAATTATCTCGATCTATCACAAGATTTTCAAGTACGATACAGTTTTTAGGAATCTCTTTCTGGACAGGCTCTCTATTGCGCCTTAAGACAGCTTTGACCCTTGCCATTAGTTCCTTGGGATCAAAGGGCTTCACAATATAATCATCCGCACCTAATTCTAGTCCCAGTACTTTGTCAAACACCTCGCCTTTTGCAGTCAACATGATAATTGGCGTACGACTATTTTTTCTAATTTCTTTGCATACATCATAGCCATCTATCTCTGGTAGCATCACATCTAGTAATACCAAATGCGGCTGATACTTTTCAAATTCTTCTAGTGCCAACTTGCCTGTAGCAACTTCTTTTGTATCATAGCCTTCTTTATTCAGATATAATGCAATAAGTTCAGAAATATTTATATCATCATCAACAATTAATACCTTTAACATCCTTCTTCCACCCTTCTTTAATCACCTACTATTTTACAGTGACTATGGTAACTCCCATTTCACCTTCCCCATACGTACCTGGTCTTTGATCCTCCACATGAGGATGCCTCTTTAGCTTCTGTGTAATGCCACTTCTTAGCGCGCCTGTTCCTTTTCCATGTATAATGGTAACTTGCTTTAACCCTGAAAGATAGGCATCATCTAAATACTTATCCACAATTGGCCAAGCTTCGTCCACCATCATGCCTCTTACATCAATCTGAGGAGAAATCGTGCTTGTTTTACTGATACGATAGCTCACCTGACCCTTTGGCTGCTTTTTCTCCTTCTTTTTGGGTGCGAGGCTTTCTTCTTCAACAGCTTGTAAGTTACTTAAAGCAACCTTCATCGGCATAATGCCTACGCGCACCTCTACCTTGCCACTTCGATCTGGCTCAGACATAACGACACCTTTTTGCATAAGAGAGGTCACCATTACCTCTTGTCCCAGCATCACGTCTTTTAACGCCTTAGTTGGCCTATGCCCGACGATTTTATTAACATTTTTATTCTGCTTAGCAATAGCCTCTGTCATATTCTTTTTAGCTGTATATAAGCTTTGCTCATCTATCGTCACTTGAGCCGCCCTAGCAGCAGCACGTACCTCTTTAAGCAATTTATCTGTCTCAACTTCTGCTGCCCTAAGCATTTCTTTCGCCTTTTGTTCAGCTTTCTCCATTACTTTCTTCTTGGCTTTATCTAATTTTTTGCGTTCATTTTTAATTTCGTCTTGTAGGCGCTCAGCTTCACCACGAAACACCTTTGCCCTTTCTCCTTCTATTTCCGCCATACGTTTGCTTTGCTCTAAGTCCACCAAAATATCTTCCATCTTAACATTTTCTTTTTGCAGATAAAGTTTGGCTTCTTCTATTAAATACTCAGGCAAACCTAGTTTTTTAGAAATGGCGAAGGCGTTGCTCTTTCCAGGAACGCCTATTAATAGGCGATAGGTTGGTCTTAGGGATTCCACATCAAATTCACAACTTGCATTTTCTACCCCATCAGTAGATAAAGCATATAGCTTGAGTTCACTATAATGGGTGGTTGCGATAGTGCGAATCTGTTGCTTTCTTAAATGTTCCAAAATAGCCATTGCGAGGGCAGCCCCTTCAACAGGATCTGTCCCTGAGCCTACCTCATCCAGTAGTACCAGAGAATTTAAGCTCATGTCCTCAATAATTTTTACAATATTCGTCATATGAGCTGAAAAGGTACTTAGGCTTTGCTCAATGCTCTGCTCATCTCCTAAATCAGCATAGATGCCTTCAAAAATAGCCATTTCACTACCTTCAGCTGCTGGAATCTGCAAGCCTACCGCTGCCATGAGTGAAAATAGTCCCATGGTTTTTAAAGTGACTGTTTTTCCTCCTGTGTTAGGGCCTGTAATCAATAGCGTCGTAAATTTATCTCCTACATAGATATCAATAGGTACCACACTTTCTTTATCTAGCAAAGGATGCCTTGCACGCTTTAGGGCAATATAGCCTTTGTCATTTAAATGGGGCTGGCGACAATCATATTTTAAAGAAAACTCACTTCGGGCAAATATGCTATCTAGCATAACAATAAGGTTATAGCTATTTGCGATCTCCTGGGTATAGGGTGCAACTTGATTGGTGAGTTCTATCAATATCTTTTCAATTTCGTCTTGCTCCTTCACCTCAAGGCCTTTTAGCTCATTCCCTAGTTCTACAACTGACATAGGCTCAACAAAAACGGTTGCTCCTGTAGAGGACTGATCATGTACAATCCCTTTAAATTGGCTTCGGTATTCAACCTTGACAGGCACACAATAGCGATCGCTTCTTAAGGTGATAACAGGGTCTTGAAGCATATCCTGATAGTGACTAGAATGAATAATGTTTTGAAGGGTTTCTTTAATCTTGACGCCAAGACTTTTTATTTGCCTTCTAATCTGCAAAAGCTCAGGTGTAGCATCGTCTGCAAACAAATCCGCTGCAACAATACATCTAGAAATCTCTCGCTCGATATTGGTGTAAGGCGTTAGCCCTTCAAAGTAAGTGCTCAGATAGGGATATTGTTCTCCTGAATCAATGGCATCTTGATAGTAATTTTTCCCTTGTCTTGTAAGCCTTAAAACATCTCTTATAGCAAGAAGCTCTCCTGCACTTAAAATAGCACCTAAGTCAATATGCTTTAAAATAGGCTTAACCTCTTTAATATCAGCTAGAGGCATTCTCCCTTTTTTGACGCTTATATGAATAGCTTCTGCTGTTTCCTCTTGAAGTACTTTAACTTCCTCGAGATTAACTTTTGGCATCAAATCATCAATATGCCTCTTACCCCCTGCAGTAACTGCAAAAGCCTTAACTAATTCCATTATTTTATAAAATTCTAATTTACTAAGTGTTTTTTCGTTCATCTTCTAACCTCATATACATTATTTCATGTTTATTCTATTATGGCACATCTTCCAACTTTTGCAAACACCCTTGTATTTTTTCGTATAAAATTCAAAAAAGCCTATCATCTTATGTTGAACTAATCCCCATAAGTTAGATGATTAGGTCTAACTTATGGGGCAGTTCATCAGATGATAGGCTTTCCTATCTTTTTAACGAATAAGTGGCTAAAAATAGCTTAATATGCGGTTACTCATCACATAGTTTCTTGTATAGTAAGTATTGCTCAGGCTACTTAAGGTAACACCCTTGGTGCTATCTGCATGCAGGAACTGGTCGTCTCCAGCATAGATGCCTACATGAGAGATACGTCCATTATTTGCACCTGTTGTATCAAAGAAAATCAAATCACCTGGCTTCAGCTCTGACTTGTCCACCCTTGTCCCGTCTGTGGCTTGCATATAAGACACACGACTAATGTCAATGTCAAAGGTCTTAAAAATCTTTTGGGTAAGGCCAGAACAGTCTACCCCCAGTTTTAAATCATTTCCACCCCAGACATAGGGCGTTCCAATAAAATGCTTGCCATAATCAACGATTTCTTCTCCGAGCACCTTACTATAAGGAATACTGCTTTCATCTTCAACCTTAATAAATTCCCTTGCAATCCAGCCCTCTTGGTCATTAATTGACACTCTATACCACTTATCATTTTGACCGAGGATATGAACGTCTTGCTTATCAACAGAGGCAATTACCTCTGAATAAATGTCTGGATAACTACGTACGTTAATAGCCTCGCCTATTACCTGTGCCGTAAATCCTGTGTATGATGGGAAAATGTTATCTTCAGCTGTCTCATTTGCATACATTGGGCACGAAAGTAGCATATACAGGCCAAATATACTTGCAGCTTTTAATAGTCTTCTCATGGTTTCCTCCTAAAATATTCGCCTTATCGGTGAGTTAAAATCAACCATTTGCTATTATAGACAAAAGTGTTAACTTTTATACATTTTAGTCAGAACATTTCATTTATTTACCAGTGATAGCGGTGTAATTCTCCTTCACACTTTAGATGATTAAACTGATGTTGACGAAGGGCTTCATACAATACAACCGCTACGGAATTAGAAAGATTTAAAGAACGTGCCTCTCCAATCATTGGAATACGAATACATGTCTCTTTATTCTCTAATAGAATTTCTTCTGGAATACCTGCAGTCTCTTTTCCAAACATGATAAAGGCGTCTTCTTCATAAGAAACCTCCGTGTAGGCTTGCCTAGATTTAGTGGTTGCCATATACACACGAGGGTAATTGTTTTCCTTTAGAAAGACCTCGTAATTTTTATAGGTTTTGACATTTACCAAATGCCAGTAATCAAGTCCTGCTCTTTTTATCTGCTTTTCATCTAGCGAAAACCCAAGTGGCTCAATAAGATGCAGAGTGGCACCTGTTGCCGCACACGTTCTAGCTATATTTCCTGTGTTTTGTGGAATCTCGGGTTCATGTAAAACAATATGCATATCTTTTCCTCTTTCCTTTATTTTTTAAATAGATCACCAAGTACATCGGCAAAAGCAAAGTTGCCTTCCTCTTGTTTATTTTGATTTTTTAAATAACTTTGTACAGCTTTTTTATCAACCTTTCCTCCCCCACTGCGGTACTTCTTATTAAAACTAGCCACTTTTTCTCTAAAGGAACAAGTACTGCAAACGTAGATTTCACCTTCGCCCTCTCCTCTTAACTCCAGCTTCTTATGGCACTTAGGGCATCGAGTTTGAGTGAATCTGCTAATATTCTCTCTATAACCACAGCTTCTATCTTGGCACACATAAAGCTTTCCATGCTTTCCTGTTACCTCTAGCATCAGCTTGTTACACTGTGGGCAGCGTTTGCCTGTTATATTATCATGAACGTACTTTTCATTTGCTGCCTTTACAGCTTCAACCAGTTCACTACTATAGGCTTTAATCCGCTTCATAAATTCTTGAGGATTTTGTTTTCCCTTACTAATTTGCTCTAATTCCATCTCCCATTTTGCAGTAAGCAGTGGTGATTTTAAATCCTTTGGTACTAGGTCAATAAGCTGCTTTCCTTTGGATGTGGGAATAATCTCTTTCCCATTTTTCTCAATATAAAACATATTATATAACTTTTCAATAATGTCCCCGCGGGTAGCTACAGTTCCGATACCACCTGTTTCCCCTAATGTCTTAGCTGACTTTGTATCCATTTGCACAAAATGCTGTGGGTTTTCCATAGCAGATAGAAGCGTCGCTTCTGTAAATCTTTGTGGGGCTTTAGTAAACTGTTTATTCTTAATCAGCTTATCAAAATAAAGGCTTTCTCCTTTTTGAAGCTGTGGCAGTACCCCTTCTTGTTCTTCCTCCTCCTCTTGCTCGCCTTCGTAGAGTTGTTTAAAACCAACTTCAAGGATTTTTTTGCCTTTAACTACAAATGGCGCATCCCCTACTCTTAGTTCTATGGTTTCTTGACTATAAACACATGGAGGTAGTAGCACACTTAAAAAACGCTTAATTACTAAGTCATAAATCTGACGTTCCTCATTTCCTAGACGAGAAAGCTGAACACTTTCCTCTGTAGGAATGATGGCGTGATGATCTGAAACCTTACTATTGTCTACAAATTGTTTACTTACCTTAATACCATTTTTAAGTATTTCTCGAGCTATTTTACTATAAGGTCCTACTGCCACTGCTGATAATCTTTCTTTGAGGGTGGGGACAATATCCTCAGAAAGATAGCGTGAATCAGTACGGGGGTAGGTAAGCACTTTGTAATTTTCATATAAGCGCTGCATAATGGACAGTGTCTCCTTTGGGCTAAAGCCAAAGCGCTTATTGGCATCCCTCTGAAGTTCCGTCAAATCATATAGGGCAGGTGCATACTGCTTCTTAGTGCTCTGGCTGATTTGCTCCACCTTGGCTGGTTGTCCCTCACATTTTTTTATAAAAAGGTCTATGTCTTCTTCTTTGTCAAAGGTGCTACTTTGATTTGTCTTATAATGAAAAAGGGTATCCTTATAAAGGGCTGCTAAGGTGAAATAGGGCTTTGGCACAAATTGCTTAATCGCTTCTTCTCTTTCAACAATCATGGCTAGAGCAGCTGATTGCACCCGTCCTGCTGAAAGCTGAGCATTAAATTTACAAGTTAGCGCTCTCGTCACATTAAGGCCTACTAGCCAGTCCCCCTCTGCACGGCAAACGGCTGCTTTATAGAGGTTTTCATATGCTTTACCTTGATGCAGATGTCTAAAACCTTCTTGGATCGCCTTATCTGTAACAGAAGAAATCCATAGACGTTTAAGCGGTTTTTTGACACCCACCTTGTCAATAATCCATCTGGCAACTAACTCCCCTTCACGACCAGCATCTGTCGCAATAATAATTTCTAGAATGTCTTTACGAAGTAGCAAATTCTTTACAATCTGATACTGCTTGCCTGTTCCTTTTAGCACAGTAAGTTTCATGCG
This sequence comes from Bacillota bacterium, assembly GCA_023457875.1. Classification (GTDB taxonomy): domain Bacteria; phylum Bacillota; class Clostridia; order Lachnospirales; family Cellulosilyticaceae; genus Cellulosilyticum. The sequence continues at coordinate 8,437 of JAEXBC010000432.1, forward strand.
TTCAGGCAGCATGGGAAGGGTTTCCATTCGCCAAGTTTTATACTGCTCACCGTACGCTTCCGGATCACTTAAACCCACTAAATGCCCCATGGCCCAAGTTACGACATATTGATTTCCCTCCAGGTAACCATTTTGCTTTTGGGTACATTTCAAGACACGGGCTATATCTTTACCTACACTAGGCTTTTCTGCTAACACTAAAATTTTACTCATATCTGACTCCTTATTTGTCATTGCTGTATTGGTTGCTTTTTCTATAGCCATTATATCATCTCTTATTGGTTTTACTACTAAGCATATGATAAATTTTCTTTATCACGCTCAATAAATGCGTCAAAAAGCTAATGAAGAAAGTTTCTTTTTAATCAGCTTCTTGACGCATTTATTCTATCCAATATTTAATTTATATCATGTTCCTATTATCAAATATTTATTTTATCTAGCATTCATTCTTCTAGAATTATTTTATCTGATACTCATTTAATCAAACGCTTACTTAATCTACTATTTATTTTATCTTGTATTCATTTAATCTATCATTCATATAATCTATCACTATTTTCATAGATAACTTCATCTATGCTTAATGGCGCTTACTAAGTTCTTCGCTTACTTCTTCCCATGTTAATCCCTTTTGAGCCATCATAACGGTTATGTGATACATCAAATCTGCTATTTCAAAGGTAAGTTCTTTATTGTCCGCCTCTTTTGCAGCAATAATGACCTCTGTACACTCTTCACCTACTTTTTTGAGAATTTTATTGAGCCCCTTATCTAATAAGTAGTTGGTGTAAGAGCCTTCTTTTGGATGCTCCTTACGGTCAAGAATAGTGGCGTACAACTCTGAAAGCATATTGTTTTCTTCGCTTTTTACAGTGGCCTGCCTCTTTGCTTCCTTAATTTCATCACCAAGTTCACGATAGAAACAAGTAGCATTCCCCGTATGACAAGAAATGCCTCCCTCCTGTTCGATTTGAAGCAAAAGTGTATCGCCATCACAATCTATACTAATGCTTTTTAAAAATTGGAAGTGAGAAGAGGTCTCTCCTTTTAACCAAAGTGACTTTCGGCTTCGACTATAGTAATGCACCTTTCCAGTTTCAAGTGTTTTTAAAAGTGCTTCCTCATTCATATAGGCTAGCATTCTTACTTTTTTTGCATGAAGGTCTTGTGCAATAACAGGAACAAGCCCTTTTTCATCATATTTTACTGCTTTTAAAAATTCTTCTTTATTCATGTTTGCCTCCTATAATCTTACAGGTATGCCTTCATCCTGCAGATAGTGTTTTAAGTCAATAATCTCAAGTTCCTTAAAATGAAAGAGCGACGCTGCTAAAGCTGCATCTGCTTTTCCTTCCTTAAATGCATCTAAGAAATGTGCTTTGCTACCTGCTCCACCTGAGGCGATAACAGGAATATTCACACTTTCACTAATGGCTCTTGTGAGGGCTAAATCATAGCCCTGTTTGGTCCCATCAGCATCCATGCTGGTAAGCAGTATTTCACCTGCTCCCCTTGCCTCGGCTTCCTTTGCCCAAGCCACTGCATCTATGCCCGTAGGAATTCTACCTCCGTGGATATAGACCTCAAAACCCGTTCCATCTTCTTTCCTTTTGGCATCAATGGCTACAACAATACATTGATTACCAAAACGCTCTGCCCCTTGGTTAATTAAGCTCGGATCCTTTATAGCCGCTGAATTCATAGAAATCTTATCGGCCCCTGCATTTAGGATATTTCGTATATCCTCTACATTACGAATGCCTCCTCCTACTGTTAAAGGAATAAAGACTTCACTTGCCGTACGCTCTACTACATCTAAAATAATATTTCTTTCATCTGAAGAAGCAGTAATATCTAAAAAAACTACCTCGTCTGCACCTGCATCACTATAGGCCTTAGCAACCTTTACAGGATCTCCAGCATCAATCAGGTTTACAAAGTTAACGCCCTTTACTACTCTTCCTTCTTTTACATCTAGGCATGGAATAATTCTTTTGCTTAACACGGCAAAAAACTCCCTTCTATTTGAATAAGCTAACTGCTTCTCTTAAATCAATGGCTTCTGTATAGAGGGCTTTTCCTATAATCGCCCCATGAACATGAATTTGCTCTAAAGCCTTTAGATCTTCTAAAGAAGATACACCGCCAGAAGCGATGATCTCAAGATTAGTTTCCTCCACAAGCTTGGCAGTTTCTTCGATATTAGGGCCTTGCATCATGCCATCCTTAGCAATATCAGTATAAATGATGGTTTTAACCCCCATTGCTTCAAGCTCCTTGCAAAAGGCTAAAGCAGTTGTATCCGTTACCTCTAGCCAACCTTCAATGGCTACCTTTCCCCCCTTTGCATCCACACCTACTACAATTTTGTCTGCACCAAAGGTCTCAATAGCTTCTTTTACAAGGTCTTTATTTTTGATAGCAGCACTTCCTAGAATCACCCTTGCCACACCCCGTTCTAATTGAAGGGCAATATCTTCTATACTGCGAATGCCACCACCTAACTCAATAGGAATGTTGACTGCTTCCACTATGCTCTTAATGGCAGCTTCATTAACACCTTTACCTAATTTTGCGCCGTCTAAATCTACAATATGTAAAAAGTCTCCACCAAGACTTTCCCATTTTTTGGCCATTTCACCTGGGTTATTTCCGTATACTGTAACCTCATTATAATCTCCTTGCAATAATCTTACACACTTGCCATCCTTTAGGTCAATTGCTGGGTACAATTTCATGACTTAATCCCTCCAAAGTTCTTTAATATTTGAATACCTATTGTTCCACTTTTCTCTGGATGGAACTGAGTTGCAAAGATATTGTCCTTTTGCGCGGCAACAGCAATACGCTTACCATAGGTGGTATAGCTGCTTACAACATCAGCTGATGTTTCTAAATAATAGGAATGCACAAAATATACACTGCTTCCATTAGGAATGCCTGTAAACAACGGATCTGGCTTGGTAATCTCAAGGTTGTTCCAACCCATATGAGGCACCTTAAGGTTTTCTCCATTAGTTCCTACCATATCCTCTGATTTAAAACGTACAATCTCTCCAGGAAGTAGCCCTAGTCCTTCATATTCTCCGTATTCATAGCTTTTATCAAATAGAAGCTGCATCCCTAGACAAATACCAAGTAAAGGCGTACCTTTTTTCACAACTTCATAAATCGCCTCTGAAAGTCCACTGCTATTGAGCTGCGCTATGGCATCGCGATAAGCACCTACACCAGGCAGTACCACCTTGTCAGCCGTCAATATCTGTTTGGGATCGGAAGTAATCTCTGCAGGCAAATCAATGGATAAAAATGCTTTTTTTACACTCTTTAAATTTCCCATACCATAATCAATAATTGCAATACTCATTTTATACCTCCAACATCCCTTTTGTAGAAGGAACCCCTTTTATTCTAGGATTAAATTCAACTGCCATGAGTAAGGCTTTTGCAAAGGCCTTGCACATTCCTTCTATGATATGATGATTATTTTTTCCTCTAATAACTTGAATATGGAGATTCATGGCTGCGTTTGTGGCAACTGCTCTAAAGAATTCCTCCACCATTTCAGTATCAAAATCTCCTACCCGCTCTGTTGTAAAGGGCGTATCAACATCCACATAGGCTCTTCCTGAAAGATCAATGGCGCATAGAATTAATGCCTCATCCATAGGTATAATTGCATGGCCATAACGGTTAATGCCCTCTTTAGTACCTACAGCCTCTTTAATGGCTTGCCCTAAAACAATTCCAGTGTCCTCTACCGTATGATGGCAGTCTATTTCTAAATCACCCTTTACCTTTACATCTAGGTCACTTAAGCTATGCTTTCCAATATGGGTAAGCATATGATCAAAGAATCCAATTCCTGTTCCAATTTGGGTTTTGCCTTCTCCGTCTATATTTAAGGTAAGCTCTATTTGGGTCTCTGCGGTATTTCTATTAATGGTTGCTTTTCTCATCTCTTGCCTCCTCATCTTTACATGACTCTTGCTTTTTGCATTTAAACTCTAAAAGCTATAGCCGTTACTGAGCTATAGCTTTTCCCCATTATAGCACCTATAAAAGGGCTTTTAGTGCGTCTAAAAGGATTTGATTTTCCTGCGGGGTACCTGCATTGATTCGGTAATATACCTTTTCATCTACCACCATTTTTCGAATGTAAATTTGCCTATCCTGCAGGGCTTCATAAATGCCTGGCTCTAAGGTTAACCACACAAAGTTAGACTCCGATGGATAGGGCTTTAGTCCTAGTTCCTTTAACCCCGCTTCTAGGGCTTTTCGATTTTCTACAATTTGTTTTGCCCGCTCAAGAAAATAGGGTCTATGTTCAATGGCCCACGTACCAATTGCTTGAGAAAAAACATTAAGGTTATAGGGTGGCTTCACCGTATTAATAAGATCAATAATCTCTTCACAGGCTAATGCATACCCGATTCTTGCACCAGCAAGAGAATATGCTTTGGAAAAGGTTTTGAGTACGATTAGATTTTTGTAGCGCTCTACAAGGGAAATAACCGAAATATCCTTTTCACTAAACTCAGCATAAGCTTCATCTACTACCACAAGTCCCTTTGCCACTTCTAGAAGCTCTATAATTTCTTCTTTTGTGAAAATACAACCCGTTGGGTTATTGGGATTACACAAAAAGATGACCTTGGGCTGATTAAGCCTAATTGCTTCCTTAATGGCTGGTATATCATATGAAAAATCCGCTTTTAAAGGTATCTTGATCAGTTTCCCACAATTCAACTGCGTAAATTGACTATACATACTAAAGGAAGGGTAAGGCGTAAGAACCTTGTCATTATCCTCAAGTGTACTACCTAATATGCAATCAATCAGTTCATCCGAACCCACGCCGCATACCACATTTTCTTTTTTCAACCCATATACCC
>JAEXBC010000433.1 GCA_023457875.1 Bacillota bacterium
TTGGGAAGCATTAATTGAAAATAATAAAAACTTGGCAGAAAACGCCCTCACCTATCTTAGTGAAGGAAATGTAGAGCAGGCGATTAAGACGGCAGTATCAGCCCTTCCAAAGGGAGAAGCCGATACCACAATGCCTTATGTAGCCCAGGCGCAATATGCTTTATCTCAAGCCCTTCGGGTCTATGAGAATGGCTATAGTCAGATGCCAGCGTATTTGATTGAACATGAATCCGATGTGGTAGATATGAAATTATCTCCAAAGGGTGAAAAGTTATTAAGCATTGATCGTTATGGTAACTGTCTTGTTTGGAATCCACAAAATCGAAAAGAAGAATTTAGATTTAATCTAGAGGAAAGTGGTAGTCTGTTTTTTGAAAATAAAGTACATTTCATAGGAGAGGAGGCAATCCTTTATCCAACAGAAAAAGGATTGGCAATCTATGACCTAACGAAGCAGAAGGTTCGCGTTGAAAAAGAAGAGCCTTATTTAGGGGAGTATCGTGTTTCGAAAGATCAAGCACTTGTTATCTTATGTGATATGAATAAAATCACACTTCTGGATGCTACTAACTTAGAAGAGAAAGGAACCTATAAATTCTTAGATGAAGACATTACCATTACAAAGTTTGAGGAGTCTACAGACCTAGGGATTTTAGCAATTGCATACTGCAAAGAGGGCGAGGTGCCTAAAAATTATGTAAAGGTTCTAAAGCTAACAGATTTGTCAGAAAAGTATAGTTGTACACCAAAATATGAATGCATTCAGAACCTATATATCGAAAATGGCAGTTTATATGTTGTGTCAAATCAAGATGTCAGTGTGTCAGAGGTGCTTTTTTCAAATCTAGATGGTGCCATTGACTGTTACGATGTTTATTCTGGAAGAGCAAAATGGCTATATGAATCAAAGAATACCATGTTAGACGAATTATATTTTCAGGATCATGCCACAAATGATTTCTTTTTAGCACTGTCTTATGATTCATTAATATCTATTCATGAAATGACTGGCATTGAAGACTGTGAATTCCGATATGGATCACAAGTCATTAAGGTTGGAGCATTAGAAAATGGAAATTTCTTTGTATTTACAAGACAGGGAGAATTACATAGTATTGACCTTGAGAAAAAAATGGACTTTGTTTTTGAAGAGGGCTTTATTCCGCATAGCACCAATTTGGATAAATTAATAGTTGGGAATAATTATATTGCAGCACAAGAATGGCAAAATCCAAATATATGTATTTATAAAAAAACTATGGGAAGTAAGGTTGAGGAAGTATTGGAAGAACAAAATGGTATTGGGGATACCGCGATTGATGATGAAGAAACCAGAATGTTAATTACGGGTACTTTTCAGGAGGATTTTAATGTTTCTATTTGGAATATTAAAGAGAAGAGACGCATTAAATCATTTACCGTTAATGGGATACTTGAAAAAGTCATTTACAATAGTGAGAAACGACTATTTCAAGTTTTTACAGATGAGTGTGTGCTTGATATAGATAAAGATACAGGTGATATCATTAATGAAATAGTAATGGAGGAGTATCTAGATATCCAAAGTATTTCTAATGATGGGGCAATCATATATTATAAAGATGAAGACAATCTAATGGTGTATGATTATGTCAATAAAAAAGTTCTCAATGAAATCAGAATCTTTGATAAGACAGATTTTACAAATGTATTTGATATCACAGAGGATGAGAGCCAATATGTAGTAGCCAATAAGGCGTCAAATCAGATTGAATTATATGATGCCGCTAGCCATCAGCTGATTGTTTCTAAGAAGGAGAAGGTTAGTAGAATTACAAAATTGGTACTTGATCCTAAGTCTCAAAAGCTATTTGTGGTGTATAAGGACGGAATCGTAGAGGTGCTTGCATTAGATACATTAGAAATTATTAAAAGGCATACACATTTATCAGATGAAATCATTAACATCCCCAAAATAGAAAATGGCTATATTTTGTCTGGGTATGAAATGGGTTACTTCTTGGATGCAAACTTTGATATTGTAGAAAAAGTTAATCATTTTAAATGCTACTCACAAAGCACTAATCGCATTTACATGAATGATGGATTATATAAGGTGCTTCGAGTCGGAAGATATAGTTTAGCAGACCTGCTTGAAGAAGCAAGTAAGGTTAGATAGATATAGGGAGAGAAAATTAAAATGAACGAAAGAAAATATTACGTAGATAATATTAGGTGGCTTTGGATTTTACTACTCATTCCCTTTCATGCGTGTATGGTGTGGAATTGTTGGGAAGGAAACTACATATGGTTTGGCGAAAATCGAATTTTATCTTCAATCGTTATTTTTATATCACCATGGTATATGTCCATGCTATTTGTATTAGCAGGGATGAGTGCTAAGTACTCGCTTGAGAAAAGAGATTATCGTTATTTTTGTTCATCATTTCTCTTGTATCTGTGTTAATTATTATGCTGCAGAAAAAAATAGCACCAAAGTTTTCTTTTAGTCAATGTCCTGCGTCTATTTTACCATTGTTATTGCTTTTTCCGTTGGACATGACACCTATTTTAGACTTTGGTGGGAAAAGCATTGGTATGGATTTGGCGTTATTTTTGCTAGGATACTACGTTTTATCTGAGGAGAATGTCCTTGAAAAATTAACGAAGTATCGGTATGCATATTTACAATTATGCTAATAAGTGATATCACCCTGGTCTATCTCTTT
>JAEXBC010000434.1 GCA_023457875.1 Bacillota bacterium
CTGTAGGTCTAGATGAAAGTTACTATGAAAAATCTCCCTTTGAGCTTTCAGGGGGGCAAAAAAGAAGGGTGGCTATTGCAGGTGTTTTGGCGATGAAACCAGATATCTTGATTTTAGATGAACCAACAGCAGGCCTTGATCCCAAGGGTAGAAATGAACTTTTTGAGCAACTAAAAAAGATGCATCATGAACTAGATTTGACCATTGTACTTATTTCTCATAGTATGGAGGATGTAGCAAAGTACGCCCAAAGATTGTTTGTGCTATACAAAGGTAAATTAGCTTACGAAGGAACACCGAAGGAAGTATTTGCAAAGGAAGAAAAACTAGAGCAAATTGGCCTTGCCATGCCTCAGGTTAGATATATTATGAGTGCATTAAAGGCTAAGGGCATGGATATCGATACGGATGTGCTGACAGTAGAAGAAGCGGCAAAGACAATTACTGCCTATTTGAAGTTGAAAGGAGAGCATCATGATTAGAGATATTACAATTGGTCAATATTATCCTTCTGATTCAATCATTCATAAATTAGACCCTCGAACTAAAATACTTGCTACTTTCGCTTATATTATAGGGCTGTTTTTTGTCAAAGGATTTATTGGCTATGGCACTGTGACATTATGCTTCCTAGGAGTGGTTAAGACGAGTAAAGTGCCACTTAAGTTTATGCTTAAAGGATTAAAGAGTATTGTATTTATTTTACTATTTACTGTCGTTTTAAATATGTTTTTTAATAGTGCAGGTAATGTGTTAGTTAAGTGGTGGATATTTAGGATTACAGACCAAGGACTTATTATAGCAGCTAAAATGGGTATTCGTCTCATACTACTTATTGTAGGCACTTCATTATTGACATTAACCACCTCACCTATTGAATTAACAGATGGAATAGAAAATCTTCTTAATCCCTTTAAGAAGATTGGTGTACCCGCACATGAGATTGCCATGATGATGAGTATTTCACTACGATTTATCCCTATTCTTTTAGAAGAGACAGACAAGATTATGAAGGCTCAAATGGCAAGGGGAGCAGATTTTGAAAGTGGAAATATCATTCAAAGAGCCAAGGCTATGGTGCCCATTATGGTGCCACTCTTTATTTCAGCCTTTAGGCGAGCAGATGAGCTTGCTATGGCTATGGAAGCACGTTGCTATAGGGGTGGGGTTGGTAGAACAAGGCTAAATAGTCTTAAATATCAAAGGAAAGATTTTTTTGCCTTTATCATTTCAGCAGCATATATGGTTGGTTGCTTTTTCTTATAGGGCATTAGATGCTGAAGTAGCAGTGAAAAGATAGGCCATGCAGGAGGAGTAATAAGTAATGAAGCGATTTAAGATGATTGTTGCATACGATGGAACCCATTACAATGGTTTTGCAAAGCAGCCTATGGGAGTCACCATTCAAGGGACCTTGAATGAAGCAATAGCTAAGATTGTACAGCATGAGGTATATACGTTAGGTGCAGGAAGAACAGACCGAGGTGTACACGCAAAGGGGCAGTGCTGCACTTTTGATTCCGATACACTGATACCAGCAGAGAGATTAGCAAAGGCAATAAATAGTAGGTTGCCAGAAGATATTACAGTTAAATCGGTAGAGGAAGTAAGTCACACCTTTCACCCACGATTTGGTGCAAAAAGAAAAACCTATCGCTATCAAATTTTAAATGCAAAAATAAGAGATCCTTTCCTATATAAATATGCGTTGTTGTATCCCTACAACATAGACATAGAACTTATGAGACAAGCAGCAAATGAAATAGTAGGCACTCATGATTTTGCTTGTTTCTGCTCAGCAGGAAGTACAGTTAAGGATACGGTGCGAACGGTTTATTCCATTGATATTAGAAAGGAAGAAGATCTTGTAACCCTGGATATCTGCGGAAATGGTTTCTTGTACAATATGGTAAGAATTATAGTCGGTACGTTGTTATATGTTAATGAGGGGAAGCTTGCTGCATCTGACATTCGTCCCATCATTGAGTCGACGGATCGCACACTTGCTGGCCCCACGGCGCCGGCCCATGGTTTAACCATGCTTAACATTGAATATCAATAGCACATACTACAAATAAGCCACAGGAAAATACTTGACAGCTTATATGTGAAATTATATAATATAGGTTGTGTTAATGAGACCACTTATAAAATCCAATAGCCCCGGATTTTATATGACATAGAAATTAACCTATTATTATAAGATCCAAAGGAGGTACATGGAATGAGAACAACATACATGGCAAATGCACAAAATGTTGAAAAACAATGGTATGTTATTGACGCTAACGGTCAAACATTAGGAAGACTTGCAAGCCAAATTGCATCAGTATTAAGAGGAAAAAATAAACCAACATATACACCACACGTAGACTGCGGTGACAATGTTATTGTTATTAATGCAGAGAAAGTAGTATTAACAGGTAAAAAATTAGATCAAAAATTATATAGAAGACATACAGGTTACGCTGGTGGTTTAAGAGAAACAACTGCTCGTGAAGTGATGGATACTCATCCTGAGAGACTTCTTATGCACGCTGTAAAAGGTATGCTTCCAAAGAACAGCTTAGGAAGAAAAATGCTTACAAACCTTCGTGTATATGCTGGACCAGAGCACAACCACGAAGCACAAAAACCAGTTGAGTTAAAATTCTAATCACTCGGGAGGAGGAAAATTAAATGGCAGCAGATAGATATTATGGAACAGGTAGACGTAAAAGCTCAGTAGCTAGAGTATACCTTGTACCTGGAACAGGCAAAATTACAATTAATAAAAGAGATATCGAAGAATACTTCGGTTTAGAAACATTAAAAGTTATTACTCGTCAACCATTAACATTAACAGATACATTAAATAAATTTGATGTTCTTGTAAATGTACATGGTGGAGGAACAACAGGACAAGCTGGAGCAATTCGTCACGGAATCAGCCGTGCATTACTTCAAGTTGATGTAGATTATCGTCCAGCTCTTAAAAAAGCAGGTTTCTTAACAAGAGATCCAAGAATGAAAGAAAGAAAGAAATACGGTCTCAAAGCAGCGAGACGTGCACCACAATTCTCAAAGAGATAATTGGGATATATGCTCAATCAAAAGAGTCACATTTATGTGGCTCTTTTATTATGTTTAGTTAGTGATAAATACGTATTTTGAAGAGAAATCGTAGTGCCTAAACATTGACAAATAAGCATTCAAAATATATAATAATTAAAAATTTATATGATAAAGGCATTGAAGAGAAGAGTAAACTATTTGCACTTTTACAGAGACCTCAGGATGGTGGAAATGAGGAAAGTTATACAATGGTTGAATATGGCCTCGGAGCTGCGTACCGAAACATATTGTTTAGGCTACGACGGGTGCACCCGTTACAGTGATAGACTATCGATGAATCATTTCTCGTCCGTAGTTGATAAGACCTATATCGTGAGGTATAGGTGAATTTAGGGTGGTAACACGAAGCTTTGCTCTCGTCCCTGAAAAAGAAATTTTTCAGAGAGGAGGGCTTTATTATTTGGTTTTTTAATTTTAAACTTGTTATCACAATGAAAATGAAATGAGGAATGTTATATGAGAAATATTTTAGTTGGTGGTGCATGGCCATATGCAAATGGCTCATTACACCTAGGTCACATAGCGGGGCTATTACCAGGAGATGTAATTGCTCGTTATCATAGAGCAATAGGCGATAAAGTATATTTTGTATCAGGGAGTGACTGTCATGGAACGCCTGTAGCGATACGCGCAAAGCATGAAAATAAATCACCACAAGAAGTAAGTGATTATTATCATGAAGAATTTAAAGCTTGCTTTGAAGGATTAGGATTTAGTTATGATGTCTATACGAAAACCTCTTCAGAAGAGCATAAGTATTTTGTCAGGCATTTTCATGAAGAGCTTTACAAGAGTAATTATGTTTATGGAAAAGAAGCGCCACAGGCATACTGCGATTGTTGTAATCAATTTCTGGCAGATAGATTTGTGACTGGAAAATGTCCGAAGTGTGAAAGCGATACAAGAGGGGATCAATGTGACGTTTGTGGAACAGTATTAGAACCTGAAGGTTTAGTCAATCCGGTTTGTGCCACTTGTGGCGAAAGGATTTCATTTAAAAATGCAACGCATATGTATATTGCTATTTCAAAAATGGAGGAGCAATTAAAAGAGTTAGTTAATAACAATCCGTATTGGAGAAAAAATGCAATTTCATTTACAAATCGCTATATAAATGAAGGCTTAAAAGATAGGGCACTTACGCGAGACTTAGATTGGGGAATAGATGTTCCTAAAGAGGGATTTGAGGATAAGAAGATTTATATCTGGGCGGAAAATGTTCTGGGATATTTATCTGCGAGTCAAGTTGCCGCAAAGGAAAATAATGAAGAATACGAAGAACTTTGGGGAGCAAATGCAAAACATTATTATGTTCATGGTAAAGATAATATTCCCTTTCATACAATTATTTTACCAGCATTGCTTATCGCCAATGGAAATGGATGGCATTTGCCAGATGAAATTATATCAAGTGAATATCTGACCTTGGAAGGCAGAAAAATATCCACAAGTCAAAACTATGCAATTTGGGTAAAGGATATTATGAATAGATATAATCCTGATTCTATTAGATATTACTTGCTGGCAAATGGACCTGAAAAAAGGGATGCAGATTTTTTATGGCGAGAGTATGTGAATAGCCATAATGGTGAGTTACTTGGGGCATATGGTAACTTTATCAATAGAACCCTTGCCTTTATCAACAGATATAGAAATGGCATTATTCCGTCAGGAAATTTAAACTCAGAAATTGAAGCAAATATTGATCAGTTATTTTGTAAAACTGGAGAAAAAGTGGAGACGGGTAATTTAAGAGATGCCCTTGATGGCATATTTGAATTTGTACGCTATGCAAATAAATTCTTTGACAGTGAGCAGCCTTGGATTACAAGAACGACAGATGCGAAAGCCTGTGATCATACACTTTTTAATTGCGTTCAAATTATAGCTAGTCTAGCAGTGGTATTATATCCATTTTTGCCATTTTCATCTGAAAAGGTTTGTAAGTGGTTAAAAATAAGTAATGTATGGGAGAAGCAATATGTAGTGCCTGGCTATCAATTGCCAGAAATAGAGATATTGTTTGAAAGGATTGATAAAAAAGTTATAGAAGAGGAAAAAGCAAAATTAGTAGAGCAGGAGAAAGTGTGAGATTGTCTTGGCTGCTAGCATAAATGTAGTATATAGGTAGCAAAGTGTTTAAAAAGAAATAATGGGTAGACATCATTTAATTTTTAACTAGATGGTGTCTTTTTTTCTGTTTTAATGTATTTCAGAAGGAATGCAGATTTGATTAACATTATCACAAGAATTTGAATATAGAGGTGAATATATACATTTTTTTTTGATTATATCCTTATTTGTTTCAGATATCAGAGAAATACATATATACCTATAGCAATGCCAATGTATAAATGATTATAAATCATATGGATTCGAGTATTTGGACTATTTGTAAAAACAGGATATAATAAGATTAGATTAAATCATTTGCGATAGTGGAGATGTTCTTTGCTATGATGTGATGAAAAAAGAGGTGGCTAAAAAGTGAAAGCCGCTGATGTAGTTTTCTTAAGCTAAAGAACTTAGGGGGCGGAAGATGGAGAAAGCAAGATTTAAACAAAAGGTATTAAGAATTGGTATGGAAGTCGTGATCACTTTACTGGTTTTGTTTATTGCAGGTATATTTTTATTTTGGAACGAACTTCGTACGCTTTCCACATTAAGAAAGCTTGACGATTATGGTATGTATCAGATGACTTATTATGGGGACTACGGTTTTGATGAGTTTTTGAAGAGTGGGGCCACAGGTGATGCAGATATTGAAGCATTTGTGACAAAACGGCTGTTAAAAGGATTGCCTCTAGATTTAGGTGTTACAG
>JAEXBC010000435.1 GCA_023457875.1 Bacillota bacterium
AAGGAAAACTGTCCGTCGCAAAAGACCATAGCATAATAATGCAAGGGGGAATCAGAACTGTACATTTCATGAAGCTCCTCCTTGTTGATGATAAAAATATCACCTGGCTTGCCAAGATGGTGGGTGTTATGAAGATACAAATGTAAAGTACCCGACAGAATATAAATCATTTCTATTTCATTATGCCAATGTAAGGGGGTAATCTCCGGAGAAGCACTTTTCTTCACCTCATATAGTGTAAAGGGATAAAGTGGTGTGCCATGGGTTTTGTTTTCTTTGTAGGGTTTACCCGGATGATACATACTTCACCTCCATTCATCTGATAATTGAATTTTAAGCCCAGCCGTAATCTAAGTCAATTAGAAAAAGGCGAATATTGTGTTAATAATAGTGGATATTATGCAAGAAGTGGCCTTTTGATTAAGCTATACTGTATAAAAACAGGAGAATAGAGGTGAATAGGATGGAAAAAGATATGACAAAAGGCAATGCCATAAGGTTGATTATTGGGTTTTGCATTCCTATGCTATTTGGCAATATCGTTCAGCAACTATATAGTATGGCGGATTCCATTATAATAGGAAGATATGTGGGGAAGGCGGCCCTAGCAGGAGTGGGGTCCGCTGGTTCTCTTAACTTTATGGTGATTGGCTTTGCGATAGGGGTATGTAATGGGCTTTGTATTAAAGTGGCACAGTCTTTTGGCGCTAAGGACTTTTCGTTAATGCGTAAGTATATTGCTAATGCCCTCTATATGTGTATTGGTATTACAGTACTGTTAACTGCTGTTTCAATAGGATTAACCAACTGGGTTTTAAAAGTAATGGATACGCCACAAGATATTTTTGAGTATGCCTATGGCTACATTACCATTATTTTTGCTGGAATCATCTTTGTTATGATCTATAATTTTTTATCTTGTGTATTACGAGCTATTGGAGATAGTAAGTCGCCTCTCTATTTCCTAATCATTGCAGCCCTTTTAAATATTGTTTTAGACCTATTATTTATTCTTGCACTTGGATGGGGTGCAAAGGGGGCTGCCTATGCCACGGTTATTTCGGAAGCTGTATCTGCCATATTATGCTTTGTTTATATTCTTCGTAAGTATCCTATATTGAAGGTAAAAGGGGAGGAGTGGCGCTTTGATATCAAGCTATGCTTGTCACTGATTGCTGTGGGAATACCTATGGGGCTACAGATTTCTATTGTAGCCATAGGCGCACTCATTTTGCAAGCAGCAGTTAATGCCATGGGAACAGATGCTGTTGCTGCAATTACGGCCTATGGTAAAATTGAGATTCTTGCCATTGAGCCTCTAGATGCAATTGGAATTACAATGGCTACCTATTGTGCACAAAATAAGGGGGCAGGCCAATATCAGCGCATTAGACAGGGCATGAGAAAGGCTTTATTGCTTTCTATGACTTATTGCCTCTTTGCCATGTTTATTGTCTGTGTGATGGGTAGGTATTTGGTATTACTTTTTGTCAAAAAGGAGGAAATACAGGTCCTTGCTTATGCAGGAAAGGCGCTTTTAATACAAGGTCTGGCCTATCCGTTATTAAGTATATTATTCATCTTTAGAAATGCATTACAAGGCATGGGCTATAGTTTTCTTCCCATGTTAGGAGGAGCGGCAGAGCTTTTTGGTAGAGCCTTTGTTATATTTACTTTTGTAGGAGGTTATGGATTTACAGCAGTTTGTTTTGCTTCTCCAGCGGCTTGGCTAGGGGTGGATGTATTACTTCTTGTCACCTATGCTATAAAAATCAAAAAACTCAAAATTCAGCTTGCCCAGGTACAGGTGGGTGCTGCATAATGTAAAGTAGAATAGTGGTCAACGCTATAAGGCGTATTTCATAGTATGTAAAGCATATTTTCTGATATGAATGACAATATTATTATGGAAAGCTATGTTTATTAAGAAAAATTATAGAGTAGTGATAGGAAGGTGAGATGATGGGACGAATAAAGGAAAAAATAGCAGGGCGTGTTAGGGGAATTGCCTTAGCAGGTCTTCGTTTTCCAATGACCGTATTTTGTTTATTGGTGGCAACCTGTATTATATTTAGAATGATTGCCATAAATGAGGAGCCTGAGCTCCTTCAAAAATTGCTTTTTACCTTTGTAATCGGCGCAGTACTGAGTGTGGTGACGGAGTTTGTGATAGAAAGGTTTGCTAACCTTTCTAGTAAAAAGGTTTTAGTCTATGGGGTGGCAATCCTATTGACTTTAGGCTATTCCTTGATTTTACTACCTGCACCCGAAATCAGTGAAGAGATTTTCATAAGAAGTTTTGTGGCGATTCTTGGTCTAATATGTGTAGCACTGTGGCTTCCCTCTTATCGGTCAGAGGTCAATTTTAATTGTGTTGCTTTGGTTCATTTTAAAGCCTTTTTTACGGCGTTGCTGTATGCTATTGTCCTTTCGTTAGGGATTGCTGCAATTATTGGCTCCATTCATATTTTACTCTTTGATATGAATAATGATTTGTATGCATATATTATGACTGTCATTTGGGTAATCTTTGCCCCTGTGTATTACTTGTCGCTTTTACCTCGATTTAATTCAGAAGCTGAAGAGGACAAACAAAGGGCGGCATATGCTAGTAGTTATCCTAAGTTTTTAGACATTCTCATTTCATACATTGCCATTCCCTTAGTGAGTGCCTATACCTTCATTTTATTTGCTTATTTTATCAAGATACTAGTTAAGTTCTCATGGCCATCTGGGCAGGTTGCACCCATGGTTCTAGTGTATGCGATTGTGGGGCTAGTAGTCTTTGTTCTCGCTAGCTTACTTCAAAACAAGGGGGCTTTATTATATCGTAAGCTTTTTCCTAAACTACTCATTGTAGTGGTAATCATGCAGCATATTTCCGTTGGCATACGCCTAAACTCTTATGGCGTGACGGTTTCAAGATATTATGTGGTGCTTTTTGGGGTTTATGCCCTTATTGCTGCCATTCTTTTAAGCTTTAGTCCAGCCTCAAAAAATGGACGAATTGCTATACTGGCTGCTTTGTTTGCACTAGTCTCTATTTTTCCTTTTATAGATGCTTTTTCCGTTTCACGTTCAAGCCAAATTCATCGCCTAGAGAAACTTCTTAAAAATGAAGGGATGCTAGAAGATGGAAAGCTTATAAGTAAAGAAGGCGCGTCAGAAAATACCAAGCGTGAAGTGACCAGCATCTTAAATTACCTTGAAGGAGACGGCTCCTTAACCTATATTCATTGGCTTCCAGAGGAGTTTTCCGTTTATTATGATATGGCCTCCTATTTTGGATTTGATCCTACTTATAAATACGATTACGGAGATGAGCGTAAGTATTATTATGCTTCTGTTGAGCGAGGGGAGCCACTGGTTATTTCAGACTATGATATGATATTGGAGTTTGATAATCAATCCTATCAAAGAGAAACCATAAAGCAGGATTTTGTAGTAAGTCAAGAGGCTTATCAGCTGGTGAGTAAAAGAACTTCTGACAAAGACGTCTCTATTTCCATTTTAGACGCATCAGGAAAGGAACTTGTAACAGCGGACCTCTATCCTTTCTTAGAAAAGTTACTTGAGGAAGGGAAAATGAAGGGCGAAAATTTGCCCCTTGAAACGTTAAGTTACGAGGTGGTAAGTAATCAGTACAAGTTAAAAATTATTTTCCAAAATATTAATTATACAGAAATAAGTGACGCACCATCAGAGGCAGGCTATGTGATTTACGTATTATTTGGAAAAGCTGATTAAAATTAATTTTTTGAGCCTGTATTTATTCTTTAGTAATTTAAGCATCAATAAAACCAGCGCGTTTAGGAAAAGACCTAAGCTTGCTGGTTTTTATTTTCACTATCTATTTTCAATTGCAGAAGTTAATGCATCTAGGGTTTCCTCAGCATCTATTCTAAGGCGAAAAAATTCCTCCAGTAGTAAAATGCGATCCACATTAGCCGTTGTATCACTCAGCTTAGTGAGCTGGTATAATGAATTTTTTATGAGGTTAATGGCATTTAAAGTGAGTAGAAGCTCTGTATTTTCCTGACTAATACTTGGAACAGCTGATAAGGAGCTCATGACCTTTTTGTTAAGGGCGTCTAGTTCTCCATTGATGTTACTAATGTTACTTAATAGTGCAATCTTATCAATAGGAGGATTGTCTAAGGCAATCTGAGATAAGTAAAAGGTACGATTTTGTAGGGATTTTAGTTCATCAAGATATTGTAACATCATTTTTTCATGGGCAGCGTTGTTATTTGAGGGCAAGGTGGTGGCACTCAAAGGAAGTCCCAAAAGGATAAGAATAGTAGCTAGAATAAAACACAGCATTTTTTTAGATTTTATTTGTTTTTTCATCATGCACCTCTATAAGTGTAAGTGTATAAAGTTAAAGTACCCTTTTTTTTAGAAAGTATGTGCTCTTCATAAATGAATTTCTCATACTGTTTGTGCGGGCATACAGGTATCAAAGTAGAACAGATAGCATATAGTATAGTGTTGACAATGAGGTCACTAAGCGCACTTTTATAGGAGTTTACTTAGTGACCTCATTTTGTATTCATTTTTTATGAAAGGGGATTTGAGCATGTGTTCAATATGTGGCATAGTTGATTTTAAAAATAAGGAAAACGTCAATAGAGAGCTTGTAAGTAAGATGGGAAAGGTTTTAGAACATAGAGGGCCAGATCAACATGGAAGCTATGTATGTGATAGCCTAGCTTTTTGGCATAATCGTCTGGCAGTTATTGATATAGAAAATGGCATACAGCCCATGACAAGAACCTACCAGGGCAGAAGCTATACCATCGTTTATAATGGAGAAATTTATAATATGCCTGAGCTTACTAAAATCTTAAGGGAGGCAGGCATTCAATTAAAAACCCAATGTGATACCGAGGTTGTCCTATATATGTATATTCTTTATAAAGAGGAATGTGCAAGCTATCTCAATGGTATTTTTGGATTTGCAGTATGGGACGAAGCAGAAAAATATGTCTATCTAGCAAGAGATCGATTTGGTATTAAGCCCTTATTTTATACACAGTGTGGCAGTACCTTTTTGTTTAGCTCAGAGGTGAAAGGGCTTCTTGAGTATCCAAAAGTTAAAAGAGCAGTAAATCACGAGGGTTTATGGCAGCTTATTTATATGACACCAACTAAAATCAATGGAAGTAGTGTGTTTAAAGACATTCATGAGATTCCTACAGGCGCTTATGGCATCTATAAAGATCAAGCACTTAAAATAAAGCCATACTGGAAGCTAGAAGCTAGAGCTTTTGAAGAGAGCGAAGAGGAAGCTGTAATGAAAACCAGAGAGCTTTTAACGGATGCCATAAAAAGACAGCTAGTATCAGATGTACCTCTTGCGACGCTATTATCTGGCGGCTTAGATTCTTCAATTATTACCAGCGTAGCTGCAAAGGTGTATCGTGAAAAAGGTCAAGTGCTTGGAACTTACTCTTTTGAGTATGAAGGCAATAAAGAGAACTTTAAAGCTTCTCTTTTTCAGCCCCAAAGTGATGATGAATTTGCCGCTTATCTTGCTAAAGTGCTCGGAACCAATCATCATGTTTTAACAGCAGATGTTCATGAGCTAGTCGCTTTATTAAGTGAAGCTACCCAATCAAGAGACCTGCCTGGAATGGCAGATATTGATTCCTCTCTCTTGTTTTATTGCAGGGAAATTAAAAAGGAACATACTGTAGTCTTGTCAGGGGAATGCGCTGATGAAATCTTTGGAGGTTATCCGTGGTTTTACAGAGAGGAAATGTATAACAAGGGCTTTTTCCCTTGGATTCACGACTCAAACAGCCGTGCCCTTTTGTTCAAAGAAAATATCATCAAAAAACAAGAGGGATATGCCTTTGCCAAAGAAGTCTATGAAAAGAGCGTACAAAACTGCCCTGTACTAGATACAGATAGCCCGAGTATGCGTCAAAGTAGGATAGCTACATGGCTTTCTGTACAATACTTTATGACTTCTCTATTAGAAAGAAAGGATCGTATGAGCATGGCCAGCGGCGTGGAGGTAAGAGTGCCCTTTGCTGATCATCGCATACTAGAATATGTCTACAATATTCCTTGGGAAATCAAATTTAAGGGAGAGGTAGAAAAGACCCTTTTAAGACAGGCAATGAGTGACTATTTACCTGATAAGATTTTAAATAGAAAGAAGAGTCCTTATCCAAAAACCCATGATCCCATTTATGAGGAAAAAATTATCAAGCTCTTACAAGAGAGACTGCGAAGTAGTGATTGTAGGTTAAAGGAAATCGTAGATGAAGCAGCAATTGAAGAAGTAATAAAAATGAAAAATGTGACTTGGTTTGGACAATTGATGTCTAAGCCCCAACTTTTGGCATGGCTGATTCAATTAGATATTTGGCTTTGCCACTATCAGATTGAACTGAATTTATCATAAATGAAAGGCTAGATTACTTTTTGCATATTCAACTTTGGAGTAGGTAACAATAAACTGTAAAGAAATATTAAAAACAGATTCAATTCATAAATATCTTAAGGTATAATAAAGTAATAAAATATATTATATTTTCCGCTTTGGGATAGGATATTATGAAGATGAAACATTTAGCAGGATACTTAAGAAGACGTAAAGGAGAAGAACAGTGAAACCAAAATATAGTTTACTTTACAAGCGGTTGGTAGAAGCTTATTATAAAGGGGATTTTGAAGGTTGTTTTAATCAGCTATTAAACGAATCCTTTGATAGTCCCAAGGAGGCAAAGGAAGTTATTGCTATTTTATGTGGGGTGGAGTCCGTTGATACGAAGGATGATCACGAGTTTATGCAAGAGGTGATTAATCAAATCACCCAAAACAAAGTTAGGGATAAAATTGTGCAAAAAGTCAGAGATTGTACAGAGGACTGTGAACAAATTAATGGAAAGACCAAATGTCAAAGTGTATGTCCCTTTGATGCTATCATTAGGAAAGCTTCTGGGGGTGACAAATGGATTGATGAAACCTTGTGCATGAGTTGTGGTAGGTGCGTGGAAGTATGTGACCAGGGAAATTATATGGACACACCTCAGTTTTTACCTGTCCTAGACCTCATGAAAAATCATAAATCGGTTATAGCCATTGTGGCTCCCGCTATTGCAGGACAATATGGTGATAAGATTTCATTAGACCAGTTAAGAGAAGCCATCATTAAAATAGGCTTTAAGGATATGGTGGAGGTAGCAATCGCTGCAGATATTTTAAGTTTAAAGGAAGCCCTAGAGTTTGATGCCCATGTACAACATAAGGGGGATTTTATGATTACCTCTTGCTGTTGTCCGATGTGGGTAGCTGCTCTTCGCAAGGTATACCATGATTTAGTTAAGGATGTTTCACCCTCTGTTTCACCTATGATTGCTATGGCACGAATCCTTAAGAAACTGGACCCAGGGGTGAAGGTGGTCTTTATTGGGCCATGTGTTGCAAAAAAAGCAGAAGCAAAGGAAAAGGATCTTGTTGGGGATGTGGATTATGTTTTAACCTTCCAAGAGTTACAAATTGTATTTGAAGCCTTAGAAATAGATCCTAGTGAGTGTGAAGGTGTGCCAGCTGTAGACTATGCCTCAACAGGAGGAAGACTATATGCCCGCACAGGCGGCGTATCTCAAGCAGTATGGGACATTGTAGATCAACTCTTTCCTCAAAAGAGGGAGTTATTTAGCTCTGTTCAAGCTGATGGCATGAGAGATTGTAAAACATTACTTGAGAATTTGCAGGAAGGAAAGACTGAGGCCAGCTTTGTTGAGGGAATGGGCTGTATAGGCGGCTGTGTAGGTGGACCTAAGGCTATTATTTCAAAAGAAGAGGGGAAAAAGGCTGTGGATCAAGTAGCCTATGATTCAGCTATTAAAATCCCTGTGCATAGTGAGGTGCTCACGGAATTAATGAAGCAAATTGGTGTAGAAGATATTTATGAACTTAAAGAAGGTCATAGTATGTTCGAGCGATTTTTTTTAACGAGATAATAAGAATCTCCTGCTTTTACCATAAGGTGATGCAGGAGATTCTTATTTGTAAAAGTTTTTTTAAGCTTAGGGAATGGGAATGAACTGATCGAAAACCACAATATCAAAAATATTTTTATTGTCGTCGTACAGCTGCTGGGAGGAAATGGTCCAGCCAGCTATGGGTGTGCCAAATAAGTGTTTACAAAGCTTCAGTGAAAAATTGTCACTGTACTTGTAGCCATAGGAAATAAAGTCCGGACGAGATATAAAGTTTGTCAAAAGATGAGTCAGCGCAAATTGAACAATTGGATTTCCACTGATTTTTTCTTGTAAATCATCTGTGGCGAGCTGCCCCCGTAAGACATGGGGTTTATTTTGTTTAAACCATTCTAGTGCTAAGGGATTAAAGGAAATAATACAGTAGGGACCCTCATATTCATCTAAAATTGAGGTGACAATCTGGCACGTTTCTTTGTAGTTCCAAGATGTTTTGAGTTCAACCATCAGGGGAACCTTTCCATCTACTAGAGAAAGGACGTCTTTAAGAAGTGGGACCTGCTCTTTTGAATCAAAAATCCGATAGGAGGAAAGTTCGGCATAGGTGAGCTGTGAAATCTGTTTGGGCATTCCACTTATTCTTTCTAAGTTCGTGTCATGAATCACAATCGGTACCTTGTCTTTTGTGAGCTGCACATCAAGCTCAATAGCGTAGCCCTCCTGAACCGCCCTTTGAAAAGCGGGCAAAGAATTTTCTGGATGATCAGAGGTGTTATCAAATAAGCCACGATGGGCATATAACCTGCTTGTAAAGGATTGCATTTGTTCCTTTCTAGAAAGATTGGGCATAATGCAAAATAGATAGGCTAATGACAAAGCTAAAATCAAGGCAAAGAAAGAGAAGAGATATTTCTTTAGCAACATGAGTAAGTAATTCCTCATAGGGCACCTCCTTCCAGCCTATGCAAAGGTCTATTGGTTAATATAAGTATAGCATAGGATGAAGATAGAATCACCTAAAATCCTATACTTGGCATGAATTTTCTATATAGCTTAGATTTTGATAAATGTAGACAAAGCTAGCGGTTAATCAAACAAATGGCAAGAAAAAATATGTTATAATCAAAGTAAAAATCATAGGAGGCGACGATGAAATACTTAAAAAAAATTCAATACAACTCACCTGTAGTCCTAAGCTTTACAATTATTTCCTTGCTTGTGGTCATACTTGGCAATTTAACTAATCATATGTCTACCC
>JAEXBC010000436.1 GCA_023457875.1 Bacillota bacterium
TGCTACTTCCATACCCTTTGTTGTTGATCCAGTCATATTGATCGTAGGTACTTGCATACACCTTCATCATCTCGTCCCTTGTTACCTTTGCAATAACACTGGCTGCAGCAATGCTTGCACTTTTATCATCTCCCCCTATAATCGCCTGCTGTCTTGCACTTATTTTAGGGATTTGTTTATCTCCATCCACTAAAATGCAATCATAGTCCTTATCAAGCTGAACTATTGCCTGCCTCATTGCTTCGAACGTAGCTTGTAAAATATTTATTTCATCAATACGCTCTGCATCTACAATGCCTATTCCTATACTTAATGCTACCTTTTTAATCTCATGAAAAAGGTACTCTCTTTGAATTTCGGATAATTTCTTTGAATCCTTTAATCCAACAAGCTGACAGTGATAAGGCAAAATAACAGCAGCTGCAACCACCGGACCAGCTAAAGGGCCTCTTCCCACTTCATCTACCCCTACAATGACATGATGATTTTCATGAAATACCTCATCAAAATCACACTTCATTTGCCAAGCTTTACACTCTTTTTCATATTGGGCAATCTTTCTTTTATATTTTTCAACAAGCTTAATTACACCTTGACGTTCGTCGTTTTGATAAGAAGGCAAAGTTAATTGAAGAGCTTCTATACTTAAACCCTTAAGTTCATCATCAATTTCTTGTATCTTCATTCATTATCCCCCTATTCTACAAAGCCTACTTGATTTAATGGAAAAATGCGACATCCTGCTTTTGCAACAATATCCTTTCTGGGTATAGGTCCAAATACACGGCTATCTGTACTATTGGTTCGGTTGTCACCCATCATAAAATAATAGTCCTTAGGTATTTTATAGGGAAACTCTATAACAGAAGCAGAATAAAGAAATGTTTTTGTATCCTCAGCTAAATAGCGAGATTCGTCTAATACTTGCCCATTAATATACACTTGGTTATCGATAATATTAATCTCATCTCCAGGCATACCCACCACACGCTTGATAAAGCGCTCTCCCTTATAGTTAAATACAGCAATCTCACTCCTAATAGGGTTCCGATAATAATAGGGCAAGCGATAGACAAAAAAATGTTCTCCCGGATTAATCGTATACATCATGGACTCTGTTGGCACATAGGTATGACATATAATAAAACTAGAAATTAAAAGTGCAACTAATGCCGCAAGCAAGGATTCTTTTACTCTTTCAATTAGTAATTTTACTTTCTGACTGATCTTGTTCACTATCTACACATCTCTCTTCTAATTTCTATTATTCTAACAACCCTACTTGATTAAAAGGATAGATTTTAATCCAAGCTTTGCCATATATCTTGTCTCTTTCAATAGCACCAATATAACGACTATCTTTACTATTCTCCCTGTTGTCACCCATTAAAAAATAGTTACCTTCTGGTACGGTATAAGGAAACTCCACATGGGAAAAACCAGGCTCTGAAGTAATATTGGGAGCTAAATAACGAGACTCATCAATGACCACCTCATTAACATAAACCTGACCATCTCTAATATCAATCACATCCCCAGGTAATCCTATTACACGCTTTACCCAGCTTTCTTCGCCATTTTTAAATACCACAATTTCGCCAAACTCTGGGTCCCGATAATAATAGGGTACCATATTGGTTAATAAATGATCTCCTTCATTAATGGTACTTACCATGGAAGCTGTGGGCACTTTATTATGACTTACTATAAAGGAAGTAAATAATAGCGCCACCAATACAACTAAAACAAGTTCTTTAATAAATTCTATACCTTTTCTAAAACCATCACCTAATTTTTGCATATCTACACTTCTTTCTTTAACTTTAATTAACTTCCTATACCTCTAGCTTAAGAAACCCATTTTATTAAAGGGATAAAAACGTAGTAAGGCTTTACCAGTTATATCTTTTGCTGCTACGGCTCCTATGTATCTACCATCATAACTTCCAGGACGATTGTCACCCATTAAGAAATAACTGTCCTTTGGCACCTTGTAGGGAAAATCCAAGGGCTCATAAAATGGATTAGGAGTGGAGGTGCCTTCTTTATCTAAATATTGGCTTTCATCAAGCAGCTGCCCATTAATATAGACATTGCCATCAAAAATGCCAATAATATCTCCTGGCAGGCCAACCACACGTTTTACCCAGAACTCATCATCATGATAAAATACAACTATTTCTCCTCTTAAAGGATTTCTGTAATAATAAGGAAGCATGGAAACTAAAATACGATCCTTTTCATTAATGGTACTTACCATAGAAGAGCTGGGTACACGATTGCAACTGATTATAAAGTTATTAAACAATAGAACAACCAGGGCAATAAGCATATACTCCTTAAGTTGTTCAAGTAATGGCTTATGTTTTTTAATCTCTGTAAGCATGGCTTTATCCTTTCCTTACATCTGTGGCTTCTCCAGCGTAATACGTCCCCATTTTCCGCCTCTAAATTCATCTAATATAATTTGAGCTGTACGAAGTTCGTCTAAAGCACCACCCGCTACTATAAGTCCTCTTTTTTGGCCGATTACTTTAAAGGCTTCATAACCATCATCAGGCAACAAGGTTTTGTAACGCTCTTCCATTTGTGCTTTGAAGTGCATAACGCCTTGCTCTAAAAGATGAATGGCTAATTGTCTATTATCTAGAATATTATCATTAATAGAGCCAATAAAGGCTAAATGACGTGCTACGGTTTGATCTTCAAATTTTGGCCATAAAATCCCTGGCATATCTAACAGCTCAAAACCTTTTTTAATTTTCACCCACTGCTTGCCACGGGTGACACCTGGTTTGTCACCTGTTTTAGCGGTTCCTTTGCCTACAAGGGAATTGATAAAGGTAGATTTACCCACATTAGGAATGCCTACAATCATGGCACGAATAGGTCTATAGATGCGACCTCTTGCTAAATCACGTTCCACCTTCTCTTTAAGTAAGTCCTCTGCAATCTTTGTCACCTCTTTAATACCCTTTCCATTGGTGGCAATAATAGGAACAACCTTTACATTGTGACTACTATACCACTTAATCCATTCCTTAGTCACAAGCTCATCTGCTAAATCTGCTTTATTTAAAACCACAATCCTCATTTTATTTTTTGCAAGGCCATCAATATCTGGATTTTTAGTGCTATATGGTGCACGTGCATCTAATAATTCAATCACGATATCTACTAGTTTTATATTTTCCTCAATAAGTCGTTTTGTCTTAGTCATATGACCAGGATACCATTGAATATGCATAGTGTCTTTCCCCTTAATTTATCTTATTTTTCTCTATATATCTACTCCATTCTATTATATATAGATTATCAATTGCTCTCAATATCTTTTTACAACAAACACCTATTTATACCTATAAATAATAAAAAAAGGACTATAAAAGTCCTTTTTTTATTATTTAATTAATTCTTTAACTTTTGCATTTTTACCAACACGTTTACGTAAGTAGTTAAGTTTAGCTCTTCTTACTTTACCTAAACGAACAACTTCGATTTTTTCAATGTTTGGTGAATGAAGTGCCCAAGTTTTCTCAACACCTACACCATAAGACATTCTTCTTACAGTAAATGTTTCACGAACGCCTCCATTTTGTCTCTTCAAAACGATACCTTCAAACATTTGTATACGTTCTCTTTGACCTTCTTTAATTTTAGCGTAAACACGGATTGTATCGCCTACATTAAATGAAGTTACCTCTGGTTTAAGCTGTGCATTCTCAATTTCTCTAATAATTGGATTCATATTCAATTCTCCTTTTTCTCTTAGATGTTCTTAACAACTTTCTTGCCAGCGGAACACCCGTAATAACATTGCAATTATATCATAGTATCATTTTTATTGCAAATATTATTTGCATAAGTTTTTATAAAGGCTTTTTCTTGATCTGTTAAATGAGCTGTTTCTAATAATTCTGGTCTTTTGTGATAGGTATTGATAATAGATTCCATTCGACGATGGGCTTGTATTTTGGCATGGTTCCCTGACAAGAGTACTTCAGGCACCTTCTTATCATGAAAGACTGCAGGCCTCGTATAATGATAATACTCTAATAAGCCATCACTAAATGACTCCTCTTCAAAGGACTCTTGCTTACCTAATACACCAGGTAAAAGTCTCACAATACTATCAGTAATCATAACGGCAGGTAATTCTCCTCCCGTCAGAATAAAATCCCCAATAGAAATTTCATCCGTTACGATTTCATCAATCACACGTTGGTCAATCCCTTCATAATGTCCACATAGAATAGCTATATTATCCTCCTTAGCAAACTCTTGGGCCATTTGTTGATTCCACACCTTGCCATGGGGTGTCATATACAATACCCGAAGAGGTTTACCTTTTGTCGTTTCTTTAATATGGGCATAGCAATCATAGACAGGCTGAGCCATCATCAGCATACCGGCTCCTCCTCCGTAGGGGTAATCGTCTACTTGATGATGTTTATTATTTGCAAAATCGCGAATATCAATGGCTTCTAATTCAACCAGTTTATTCTTACGTGCTCTACCCAAAATACTATAATCAAATATTTGCTCAATGGCATCTTTAAATAAGGTCATTACCGTTATTCGCATAATTCCTCTAACCCCTCTAACAATGTCACCATCATCTTCTTATCTGATAGGTTGATTTCATTAATAACTTGCTTAATCGCTGGAAGCAATAAATCTTTTTGCCGGTCTTCCTTCCTAACCACATAGACATCATTACTTCCTGTGTAAATAATATCTACTAGTTCTCCAAGATAACGTGGATTTTCTTCTGAAGTA
This sequence comes from Bacillota bacterium, assembly GCA_023457875.1. Taxonomy (GTDB): domain Bacteria; phylum Bacillota; class Clostridia; order Lachnospirales; family Cellulosilyticaceae; genus Cellulosilyticum. The sequence continues at coordinate 4,780 of JAEXBC010000436.1, forward strand.
TATACTGCTAATCCAAATAAGTCCGAGATATAGTATTCATCCTTTTCAAGTGGCAAGCTGTCCATGCGGTCGATTTTTAACACGGCCCCTTTTAGTAGTTCTGCCGCATTCATATCTTCAACGCCTTTTAATTTAAGGAGAACAAACTCTTTATGATAACGTACACTCTCAATGTCGTAAACTTTAGTTTCTTTTCTTTCTACGTAGATTTCTTTTAATTTTTCAAAGCGCTTAGGGTCCTCTGTAGTGGGAACTACTTTAAGCTCACCCTTTATGCCATGTGTATTAACAATTTTTCCAACAGCTAACATTGTCTTCATCTTATCATCCTTTGTTTCATTTTTATAAACTTTCATAAATCCTACATGCTGCACTTAACCAGCTAAATCCCTATCCTACAAATGAGTTTTTGCTATCATCACTTTGATACGCTATTGATAGTCATAAGAATAGTCTACTTATCTATACAAGCATTTATGAAAATCTATAAATAACTATACTTTTATCTTTTTACACAAAACACATTAGTAAAGAACATATAAATAGGTTAGGGAGACCCTAACCTATTCTAAAATATCCACAACAACTTTTTTTGCCTCGTGACTTGTTGTAGCTTTTATGATTGTGCGAATGGATTTTGCAATTCTTCCTTGCTTACCAATCACTTTTCCCATGTCTTCAGGGGCTACCTTAAGCTGTAGGATAATCTTATCGTCTTCCTCTATTTGTGACACAGAAACCATTTCTTTGTTGTCTACCAGTTCAGTAGCAATCATGTGTAATAAGCCTTTCATAAGACCTTGCCCCCTTAGAAATGAATTATTGAATACCAGCTTTTTTAAGAAGATCTCTAACTGTCTCAGTTGGTTGAGCACCTGTTGAAAGCCATTTTTCTGCTGATTCTTTGTTAATGCTTAATTCATTTGGTTCTTTACAAGGATTGTAATAACCAATTTCTTCAATGAATCTTCCATCTCTTGGAGAACGCGCATCTGCTACAACGATTCTGTAGAAAGGAGCCTTTTTTTGCCCCATTCTTTTTAAACGAATTTTTACTGCCATAGTATTTTCACCTCATATAATTATTTGATATTTATTTACATAAAAGGAAATTTAAATTTACCTTTTTTGCCTTTCATAACACCTGAAAATTGTTTCATCATGACCTTCGATTGCTCAAACTGCTTAATGAGTTTGTTCACCTCTTGAAGGTCACGCCCTGAACCTTTAGCTATACGTTTCTTTCGAGACATATTTAAAAGGCTAGGATTTAACCGCTCTTCTTTTGTCATCGATAAGATGATGGCCTCAATGTATCCCATTTGCTTATCATCTACCTGG
>JAEXBC010000437.1 GCA_023457875.1 Bacillota bacterium
TGTCTCAGCTTCTTTAGATAATACATTCTCATTTAACCAGTAGGCTATGGCTTCAGCCCGAAAACAAACTGCTTTTTTATTCTCATCTATCCAAAATGGATGATTCATACGTTCATCATAAATCCAATTCATGAATCTTTTGCATAAGGTTTCCATATCCATGTTCACACTATCTGGGCAATACATATAGTCTGCATCATAATCAAAATCCACCTTAATCACCATTTAGCTTTCCTCCTGATTTTCAAGTATCATGTATTTTATTAATAACTATCTATGTAAGTATTCTTATAAAGATAGCTTTCCCTACTTTTCATAATCCATACTCTTTTTATCTATTCTCATGGCTTTATCCAGGCTCATACATAAAAGATTTTATTTAAAAGTAATATAAATCGGCTAGTATTAAGTGTTACATTGTAAAATAAGATAGTGTCAGAAACCCCTTTGATGCTTCTAGCACTATCTTATATAAACTGCATTAGACATATAGATGCTGCCTATGTACTTACCTAGAACTTCTTATTCATAGCTGATAGGACATACTCGTAATAGTCCTCTTCTAACACCTTTGCAGAATAATAGAACTTAGCTTCCACTAAATCAATCATCTCTCTTACATACTTTTCGTCTACATCGGCACCCTTGACAGCTGTGAACTCCTTAGTTATTGCATTATATCTTCCCTTATCCGTAATAAAGTTGCGATTATATAGCATGACTAAAGCCTCAGAATCAGAGAAGATGTCCTTCCCTACAAACAATCTTGAATCATAATCTAATCCCATGAGGTTAGAAAGGGTAGGTAATATATCTAGACTAGAGCAAGGTTTAGTGATTACCTGAGGTGTCATATGCGGTGTATAAAGTAAAAACGTACTCCTATAAACGCCAAACTGCTCATCCACCATTTTCCCTGCAAGTTCACTAATATACTCATTACTTAATCCATAGGGGTAATGATCAGGTGTAATGGCAATTAAGGTATGCTCTAATACACCAGCCTCCTCCAGCTGCTCAAGTAAGCTTTCTACCGCTCTATCCAGTTCAATATTACATCCAAGATAGGCTTTTGCTGTATCTGATAGGGGTAAATCCTCTACCTCTTTTCTATGCTTCTTTGACATATCATTTTCAAAGAAGGAATAATTCATATGCCCACTGACTGTCATATAATAGGTATGAAAAGGGGTGTTTCCTACATACCGAGATACGGATTCTTCCATCATCTCCTCATCTGACTCAGGCCATGTGTTTTCCATATCTAATCCATTTCCCTTAGCCAGATACTCATAACCTAGATTGGGATGAGATAAATCCCTTCGGTAATAGTCAAAGGTATGATTATGAAATGCCATTGTTTTGTAACCTTGACGCTTTAGCTGGTTCCCTAAAGAAAAGGGCATTGCATTTTCTGAGGAGGTTTCCATACTCCACACGCCACTTTTTGGGATTTGTCCTGAGCAAATAGCGTATTCACCATCTGATGTACTTAGCTCCCATAGAGGAGTGTAAAAATTTGTAAACTGATAGCCTTTTTGTGATAACATATACAGCGTTGGTGTCAACTCTTTACTAATGGCATAGGGAGAAAAGCCCTCCGCTGTGATTTGAATCAAATTATATCCTTCATATTTTCCTGTAAATGCATTTTTAGCAGTTGGTTCCATTTCCTTAAAATAGGTATGCATTTCCTTAAGTTCTTCGCTCTCAGCCTCACTAATGAGCTTATCAAAATCAACCTCTAACACATTGTAGGTTACCTCTTTGTCCGACTCCTGAGCACCCTCGCTCATTGCTGGGGTACTCATCTCTGGAAGCACAATATCCTCTGTATCTTCAGTAATCATCACCACCTCTTGCGTATGATGTACAAGGCCCGGATTCCAGTCAAAAAACATACGCTTTGCATCTAATCGTAGTGTGGTGATTAGTCCTAATTTTTCTGCTGAAATAATGGGATAGCTATGTTTATAGTATAAGTCATAGGGTGAATAGGCGTCTTTGCTTCCAAGATTTAATATACCTAATGTCATTCCCTGTGTCAGGAGCATAACAACGCCAAGTGCTACACGCTCCTTTGCTCCTATTTCTACAAATGCCTTTAATCGGTCTTTAAGCAAAATCATCATGACAAATGGAACAAGCATCAAGGCAATAGGTCCTATATTATTCTTTACGTTAATAACGATAATTTCCAAAAATTCAAATATCTGCCCTGCATTTCCAGCCGAATACAAGGTATAGAACATCCTAAAAATCTTATAGTAGACAAATTGGGAAATAAATACAAAGGTAATCATACCTAATATAATGAGCCCAACCATACTTCTTCTTTCTTTCTTGAAGGCCGTGCATATTAAATAACAAATAGTGGCTATAGGTATCACAAAGCCAAAGCTATAGAATAATCCCACCCCAAAATAATTTCCACTAAAAGCTATTCTAAATACTGTTTCTAAATAATAGATTGCCATAATTAGATAAATAAGCAACATATAATTCTCCCTTTTCCCTCATTCAAACCCTATATTTCTTTCCTTACACATTAATATATCACAAAATAAAAAGGATTCAACACGAGATGTAGCCAAAAAATCACACAATTTGGCCAACTTATTAGCTATTTTTACAAACGACTTTTGGGAGCCATCATAGAGGATTTAATGAGCTTAACGATTCGGTATAGGATGAAGCATCCGAATTCTAAAATGCCTATCAAACCAATTAAGGTAGCAGCAATCACATAATAGAAAAGGTTCATCATCTTTTCATTCTTAAGACCAACCGCCAAGACCACCTCTGAAGTTGTCTCATTTTCCAAGGTAGCTGTAAACTCATAGCTTCCCGCTTCATTAATGGCAAAGTTCAAATAGGGCTTACCGCTTTGTCCCTCTTGATCAAAAATGTAGGTCAAATCTGCCTTCACAACCTTTATCTTCTCTTCACCATGTTTTATCTCTAAGGTTAGACCTTTCAAGTCCTCTGGTGCCGTATAATTTTTATTTTCATAGGTCCCACGTAGCATCAAGTAAACGGTATAGTTCCCCTCTTCTTGTAAATCTATCGTCTTGGTTCCCGGAGCAAGAAAGCTCGTCATATCTGGGGTAACACTAAGTTTCCTTCCTGCCTGAACAAAACAAAAGCTTACCCCCATACATAGCACGAAAATAACTGTCGGAATAATAAATTGTTTAATCCAAGATTTCTTTACCTTTTCGTTAGCGCTCATATTTTTTTCCTCTCTTTATATTAATTGGATTGACTTTTTTGCTGTGTCTTTATAGGCATTGTGCTTTACATCACTTTCTATAACATTATAACCTAATAATTCAGCTTATTTTTTATCTTTATAAATATTATATATTTGGTATTTTCTTAGCTTAACTTTTAGTACACATGTAGAAATATTGAATATTATGTAGAGAGATCAAGATTAAGATCATTTTATCATTAAGGAGGAATTCAATGAGTTCACATTGCTATGATTCAACCGGAAAAGAAATATGCTCACATCCACAGTCTTGTTCACAGCCTTGTCTACGTCCTTGCCCTACTGTAAGTAACACGAGTTTTGTTGCCACAACCACTAGTCCACTAGTCATTCCAACTGGTACACCTGTAACTTTCCCTTTGTCTCCTATTTTACTCTCTGAAGATGGTTCAATCCAATTATCAGGAAATAGTATTCAATTCAAGCACCCTGGTCGTTATTATATCAGTACAAATGGTTTGATTGTTGGTGCTAGTGGTAACACTGGCTCAACCTTTACCTATGTAGCTACTTCAGGTGCTACCGTTTACCCTTCTATCAGCGTATTTCCTGGGCTAAGCCTTGGGAATCAAATTTCACTAAATATGGATGCTATCGTGGTTGTAAATACGCCAAATGCTTTTATAACCATTTCAGGCATTGCTACAGGCGTACCCCTTTCCCTAATGAATGGTACCGTCATTGTCTTTAGACTGAACTAAAAGCCTCCAAATCAGTTCATTAAAAGGGCTATATCATAACTGGGCGTTATACTATAGCTCTTTCGATAGTTCTTGCTATTTGTTTTATATTTGCCTTATACTATTCCTCTTCATTACAGGCTTCCACTCTCACAATAAAATGCCCCGTCGCATTCCTTACCTCAGAAATGTAAAGATTTCTATAGGCAAAATAAGGGGTAATAGCTCCATGCCTAATATCTTCAAATCGGAGTGCATCCTCTCTGCAAGCATGATGCTCCTTGACATGAAAGCATATATTGTTATCACCTTCTGTAAGCGTAATAATGCTCCAGCGCAAATACTTTAGGTGCGGTAACTGATTCACACAAAAATTATTACTATGTCTTGTTTCATTTTCTGTTAATGGTTTGGGTTGACATGCAATGATAGCGGCTTCTCCCATACAACACCTCTTACCTCTATATATTTTTATAATATTATATCATTTACATAATGTATTTTAAATACCTTTGGTAATCTTTTTATTCATTTTGACAAATCCTTATTTTCATTTTCTTTTCACCTATTGTTCACTTATTTTTCACATGATGAGCTTACCATAACGCTAGATACTTCAATAAAAAGTTATCTATAACAAAACTCCATGAAAAAGACTCTTCACTTCCCCGAAGAGTCTTTTTCATTAATCATCAAATATAAAGGTGCCCTATTAGGATTGAATGACAAAAAATGAATCCAGCTGGTTATGGGCTTGGTCTATCCTATCCTTATCGCGCCTGAGCATACCACTTGCCTCGAATATAAAGGAAGGATCAATGGGTATATTGTTGATTCGGTACTCAAAATGCAAATGAGGCGTACTACTATCTCCTGTATTTCCTGTAAAGCCAATGACATCTCCTGCCCTAACGCAATCACCCGCACGTACACCATAAGCATTTAAGTGCATATAGCGTGCCTCCACACCATTTCCATAATCCACAAAAATCATGTGCCCGCCACCTTGCTCTACTCCCTTTGAATCAGGTGCGGCTTTTGTTACCACCCCATCAGCGATTGCAAAAACAGGGGTGTTTTCTACTGCTCGGACATCAATCCCCTGATGGCAATAACCCTCTCGTGACTGATTAAAGGGTGCTAATAATTCTCCTGGTTGCTGCAAAGGACATACGAAAAAGCCTGGAATTTGAAAATAGGGTAGTAGCAAACTAGTTGTAGGCATATAACTACCCGTAGTCATTTGAAAAGAAGGACTTTCATCTGCGGCATAAACTGCCACGGTGAGCTGACTGATTAAGCCAATAATCGCAAATACCTTTGTCCATCTTTGTTGTTTCATCTTTGTTCCCCCCTAGGTTATAGTGTCTGTCTGTTTAGGCATATACTACATCTATCACCGCATGATAGAATGGTTTTTAAGCTATTTTACTATACTATAGCTTATATTTCGCCATAGGTAAACAAAAAAATAACAAGACTTTTATAATTCATCCTTTTGTAATTTAGGTCTTGCACAAATAATAGGTAAATTTCCATTTCGACAACGTAATTCGTCGATTAATTGCTTCTCGCCCATATCCTTCTTGAGGATGATACTATACTGAATTTCATACATACTACCGAGATTCGTTGTCTTCACTCTATTTAAGGTTAAGCTTTTTGTATAGCGCTTAAAAATATCCTCAAAAACCTCAGTATAATCTAAATTCTCAGGTATGGTAATCCTAAGTTCCTTCTCCACTGTTTTCTTTTCACCAAAGCCAGTTTTGATTAAAACAAAAAATACAATACTAAGCAAAGCCGTAATGATCACAGCAAAGCTAATATATCCCACTCCAGTTGCCAGACCAACTCCCATGGCAAATACGATGCTACATAAATCCTTTGAATTACCTGGTACAGAGCGGAACCTTACAAGGCTAAAGGCGCCGAGCACAGCCACACTTGTGCCCAAACTACCATTTACCATGGTAATAATGATTTGAATAAGTGCCGGTAAAATCACCAAGGAGATTGAAAAATTCTTGGAATATTGTCCATCTGACATATAGACAAGGGCAATCACCAATCCTAGGACTAATGCAATACCTGTACCAAGTAGGCTAAGTAGTAAATCAAAGCTTCCTCCAGCAGTACTTACTAAGCTTGCAAACATTCTAATTCCTCCCTATCACTTAAAATTTTTTGTTTATAGATATTTCCATATTTTGAAAAGGACGTGGGATAGATTTCAAGTGAAGATAATCTATTTGCCAGCCATAGGGGCATGGCTAATGGTACTTTAATCTCCATCAGGTAACTACACTCGTCCAAAAGATACTCTCCGTAATCACCCTTAGCTAAATTCAAATCATACTGGCGACTTCGAATACGCTGGTCAAAGGTAATTCTAATCTGCTTATCATCGCTGCCAAAGTAAGCTATTCTGTCATAGGCTAAATAGAGTTTGGGCTTTGGATGATAAAAATTCATAAAGTAGTCAATTTCCCTTAGAATTTGACTATCCCTATCAGGCTTAATGCCATGATTTAAGTATTGTTGTGCTTCCTCTAAGGTGAGTGAAATACGCCTCTTAAATACCGTCCCCTTATATTTCTTCTTAATTTCTAGAAACACCTCATCCTCCTTAGTAGGTTTGCCATAACTCCTTAAACGAAGCTTTTCTTTGTATGCAGGCTTTTCAATGGAGTGTCTAATCAAATCATAGCTCTCCGTATCATAGTAAATGTTACAAATCGTGTATTTGCCATATTTATCCGTGGTAATATGCGACTTTAAATCTGCAAGTAATAAGTCATGTTTTTCCTTCGTTAACAAATACTTTTTTTCTACACGCTCAAATACGCCACTAGCCATTACCTGTCCCATCTCTTCCCTTCCTCCTATTTGTCTTCTTATCGGTATCTAACCATAAGCTTTCTACATGATTATTTGTATGAAGGAAGTATAACTTATGTTCCTTAAATAAAGCTAAATCACCCAAAAGCAATGTTAATAAGCACGCTCTATATAAGCTTTCTTTTTCCACAAAAAAAACTGTGCAAAAGCAGAGAGTTTGTCTACAAGATATAGTAGATCCAGAAAGGTTTGATACTATATCCTATCACTCAGTATTTTTGCAACAGTTTTTTTGATTATTTCTTAAGCTATATTTAAGTGTTATTGATTTATTATTGATTTATTATTGATTTATTCCTAAGTTTTATATAGAGTGATCTATTTATTAACCATTATCCTTTTCATCCGTGGGTTCATCAATATTTTCCATAAAGTAAACCCCATCTGTCATCTGTGAAGGATAAATAGGTGTCACCTCACCTAATATGTCTTCTAAATAACCAGGGCACTTGATTTCATGATGAAGCTGCCTATTATTAAATAGTGACATCGCTTCTTGGATATAACCCTCCTCGGCACCATTTTCCTTTAATGCCTTGATAATATCCGCTGTCTTAAAAATCTGACACCCGCCCCATAGTGCACCCACGTTGGTATAGACTTGACCAATTTCTGTAGGGGACATAGTTTCATATACTAGCTCTTGATCCTCACAATATTCATTAAGGGAATGATTATCCACTTCTAAACAATACTCAGCCACCTGCTGGCTATGGTCAAAACAAATCAACTTATGATCAGGTGAAAGTACGGCATATTTCATATTTGTATTCCTTTCTAGTAAGCCTTCTAACTCGATTTGAGCATGGTTATATTTCTCTTATTATAAGACCTAAGGCTGTAAAATATACCTTTCCTTTACACCTCGCCGCGGGTTACATTATTTAGCCATTTCATACCTTTATAACGATATAGGGTGAAGGGGATTTTGATAAGCTCATCGCTCATTAAAAGTATGTAAATCACTGTGACTGGCCATTTAAATACAAAGGTAGCTAGTACCCCTAATAATATAGAACCACCCCACATACTCAATACATCCAAATATAAACCGAACTTAGTATCTCCTCCAGCTCTAGAAATACCCACTACAAAGGTTGCATTAAGGGACTGTGCTACTACAAAGTAGCTCATCACATACATCATTGCTGACAAATAGCCTTTAGCCTCTAGGGATATGGAGGTATAAGACAGTACAAC
>JAEXBC010000438.1 GCA_023457875.1 Bacillota bacterium
TTACAATACAGATACGAGTCCTCTTGAACAGGATATTTATATTGTTGTAGTAAATGATAAATCTTGGGTAAACATTAAGTTTAATTTTAACACCGGACACTATGAATTTAGTGCACCATAATGAGGGGGGGAGGCGTATGCATAAACAAGAACAGGGCTTTACGTTATTAGAAGCTGCAATAGCACTTGTATTATTTTGTCTTCTACTTCAGGGGTTGTTGAACTTTTTTGCAGTGATGTATAGTAACTCGAAGCACTTGGAGCAAAAAGCATATCTAATGGATAATGCACGTGCAATCAATAACTTTATTGGTGAAAAGATAAAGGAAGCGACGAATGTGGAGATTGAGCTAACAAAATCTCTAAATAATGCGGGGACACCTAATGATCCAACCGATGATACATGGGCAAATGCAGATTGGGCATATCGTTTGATAACACCTATACTTATCCCTTCTGACAATACAGCTAGAGAAGGTAGATTGTCTAGAATAGTACTACAGGATAAGGTAGGGAATATAACTTATATTGACTTAAAATTTACAAGTAGTGCAGATAACAATAAAGGATATTATCAATTAGTTTACGTTTCTGGTACGTCAGCTACAGAATCGTTAATATCAGATAGAATTCAAAATATAAAAGTAACGAGGAAAAAAGACTCTGATATTGTTGAATTTTCATGTGAGTTAAGTAAAAAGAATGAGACATTTAATTACCTAAAAATAAAGGAAGTTTTCACTGAATCATTAGCCTATAAAGGTAAAGTGGTTTACCCGCCAGGACCGTAATAATGAGGTCATTAAGACAGATTATTGGAAAAGATTAAAGATCAGTGTTAAGAAGAAAATAAAGAGGTGAGAGTATGGCAGAACATATCATGGGGTTAGAAATTGGTAGCAGTAATATTAAGATTATTGAGGTATCCAAAAAAGCAGCTACTTTAACGGTACATAAATTCTCAGTTATTGCCACCCCGAGAGACTGTATTAATAATGGTGTAATTACAAATTCAGATGCGCTAAAGAAGGTTATTCAGATGGAATTATCTGATTCAAAGTACCAAGCCAAGAAGGTAGTAGCGGTTGTTCAAAGTAGTGCTATTATTATTAGAAATGCAGTAATGGATAAGCAACCAGATAAGCTTATTAGAGAGATTTTGGATGTGAAGACAGAGGAGTATTTACCTATTGATCGTGGTCAATATCAAATTGACTTTAAGGTGATTAGAACATTTGAAGACGAGGGAAAAGAGAAGAATGAACTTCTGTTAGTAGCTGCTCCTAATAGTGTAGTCTTGCCAGTTGCAAGTCTTATTAAGTCCCTAAGGCTAGTGCCTATTATGATTAATATTCCTTCTGAGGCACTTGAAAATGTATTTGGTACACATAAGCGACTTGTTTTTGACACAGTAGCTAATGCATTAATATTAGACATTGGAGGAACCTCTAGTACGGCAACTATTATTTCAAATGATCAAGCCGTACTAACAAGAAGCATTGGCTTTGGTGTAGAGGGGATTAACAATGCATTAAATGAGGCATCACGCGATAATTCTATTTTAGGCAAAGATATGAGCGAAGAGAGTTTATCTGAGTTGATTAGGCCACAGATTGAGTATAATATTATCTCTGAAGTTGAAAGGATATTGCAATTCTACTATTCAAACTATGGCAGCGGTGCCATTAAGAAGGTATTCATAATAGGTGGGGGAGCAAATATTAAAGGAATTAGAACCTATATTCGTGATGCCTTAAATATTCCAACTGAGAATCTTAGTGAGTTTAGTACGGTTATTGAGGCACCTAATGTTGATTTTGAACCTTTTAGGCGCTTCTTTGTAAATATTTTAGGAGCCATTAATGGCTTATAAGGAGGGAAGCTATGAAAACGAGAGTTAAGGGCATTAACTTATTGCCTAGAGAATATATTATTGCAGAAAAAATTAAGTTAGGCCAAATGATTATTAGCGCGGCACTGGCGTTAGAGGTAGTTTGCTTCGTTGCTTTTTTTGCTATTCCACCCAAACAAGAAATTGAAGCGACTCGACAGGAACTAGAAGCTAAACAGAGAGAAGTAGTTTCAGATAAATACGCAGGAGTTAATAAGACTTTAAATGATTTAGAAGTGGCAAAAGCTGATATGACAAAATGGAATAATGAGTATCATACCATTAAGCAAGAAAGCTATATTAATGGGCAACTACTAGATGAGTTAGTGGGACGTGTGCCTCGAGGTGTAAATATATCTATGCTAAGTATTGATAATCCTACTCCAGACTCCACTGGAGCTGTAACTAGGACACTTTCTATTGATGCGCAATCCAATACATTTATGCAATCACTAAACTTTGTTAGTGTATTAGAAACACTTTTCCCAGCGGAGTCCATTATTCACGAAACTAATCCCAATGAAGAAACGGGAAAATATGATTTACAGATTACCATTAAGCTAGTAATAAGTGGGACTCAGGCACCGGTGGAAGTGGCTAATGTTGGAGAAGCTGCTACGACTGAAGGAGAGGAGGCTACGGTACAATGAAATCTACAAAAAATATTATTTTTGTAATAGTTATTGCACTCGTTATTATTGCGCAGTTTTATTATGGGTTTACGACTTATAGGGATGATTGTGAAGCGATAGCAGTTAATAAGGAGCAAATAGCTGAAGCTCAAAGAAAGATTGATGATTTAGAAGCAAAATTGCTTAAGCATGAAGAAAGTAAGCAACAATTGAAAAGATTAGAGATTGAGAAAACAGCATTGTTAGAAATGATCCCAAATCAAACAGCGTATACTCAGTTTTTAAGTCATTTCTATGATTATTTATGTTTGATAGATTTTGATGAGATGCTTATAAAGCAAAATCCAGCAACAGTTATTAATAATGGAATGGGTCAGATATATAAAAGAGAATATGAAATACAGTATATAAGCACCTATACGGAGTCAAAGAAAATGATGGAGCATATCAATAGTATGTATCAAGCCTCTAATATTAGTAAGTATACCTTTGATAGCTCTGTACAACAAGGTGAGGGGGAAAAAATAGAGGCTTATAAAGCCCGCTATGGAAATGGTTTTTATGAGTTAGGAAGAACCTCTTTTACTTTTTCTGTATTTTATCGTGCAGAAGATGGTATACTCGATGAGATTTATCAACCTAATATTTCGGCACAAGTAAATAGTACAGAGCCCTTTAGAAATGATAAGCTTGTATCAGGCACGGCGGAGGGTACGGATGATATGACCTTGCCGGGGCAAACTCCTGTAGCAACTCCTAGCAATTTACCTGTTGTGAATGGTTCCAGCTTTGACTTGAATATAGGTGATATATTAATCTCAGGAGATATTTATAAACTCAGTGGACCTGGGGAAGGAGTAGGGCGATATGTTGGCTTATCATCGTCAAGCAATGTAAGTGCAACCATAGTGGTATATGATGATCATTATGAATTATCTTTGGAGGATGATAAAGGTCAAGTTGAGCAATGTAGCGTCTATACAACGATTACTAATCCTACCTTAAGAATTATTTCAAACATGAGGCAGCTTGAAGCAGTGATGCCTAACGTTCATGTTTATGTGTACAATTATACAGATAAAATTATGCCAGTTAAATTAGTAGGTTCATTAACTGAAAATATACATATCTTTAATGAACACGACCAACATGTAACCCAGGGTGAAACTAAGGGGAATATAAGTCTTACTTAGTATTAAGTAGGGATGTGAAAATATGAAAAATTGTTGTCAGATTATTAAAAATGAAAAGGGTCTTACCTTTGCGGAGGTAGTTATTTGCATTATTGTTGTTGCACTAGTTATTGC
>JAEXBC010000439.1 GCA_023457875.1 Bacillota bacterium
AATCTAGTCATTGAAGGAACCAAAGCCTATTTTAGTGGGGAGAAGTCAGCCCAGCAGGTAGCCGAGGAGTTAAAACCTCAGCTTGAGCTATATAGGCAGGAGTAAAATAGGAAGGAGGGTGTAAGAAAATGAAAAAACTCAAAAATTTTAAAGGCTTATTATTTGTATTTCCAAGTTTGCTAGGGGTTTTGATTTTTTACATCCTCCCTTTTTTCCAAAGCTTTATGTACTGTTTTACCACAGGGATGAGCCAAAAGCACTTTGTGGGTTTAGCGAACTTTAAGGCACTATTCGAAAACCCCAATTATCATTTGGCACTATATAACACGCTATTTATTACAGGTATTGCTCTGCCACTTTTATGCGTCTCTTCCTTAATGGTTGCACTAATTATTGAAAAGCAGATTAAAAGGCTTAAGTGGTTGCAAGGGGTACTCCTTATTCCTATGGCACTGCCAGCTGCCTCTTTAATGCTGGTGTGGCAAGACTTGTTCGCTGAGAAAGGGATTATTAATGCCATACTAGGTAGCAAGGTGAACTGGCTTGAAAGCGCGTATGCACCTTGGGTGATTATCTTTATGATCATCTGGAAGAATATTGGGTACAATACCCTGCTTATTATTAGCTCCCTCCTGATGATGCCCAAGGAATATGAGGAAGCAGCCCATATCGATGGAGGTGGCTTCTTTAAGGTGGCGCTCTATGTCAAAATACCTTATTTGCTGCCTATGCTCTTTTTCTCTGTAGTTATTTCTATAGCCAATTGCTTTAAAATCTTTAGAGAGGTTTATTTATTGCAAGGAAGCTATCCGCAAAACAACTTGTATTTGTTGCAGCATTTTATGAATAATCAATTTAGCAAATTAAACTATGATATGCTTACCACGGCTGCTTTCACTTTATATATGGTACTCTTTGTGATTATTTTTGTATTAACCAAGTGGCAACAGCGGTACATACAAGAAAGTGTTTAGGGGGAGAGCATGAAAAGGATAAGACACATTATTACCAATATATGTTTAGGGCTTATTTTACTGATTACATTGTTTCCCCTTCTTTATATGGTGTCACATTCACTAAAAGGTGAAGCCTTAATAAAGTATGTCTATAGCCAAGATTTTGAGGTCTGGGAGAGAGTACTTGTTAAACCTTTTTATATTAATTTGGATCAGTATTACCGTATTTTATTTCGAACGCCCCAATATTTGTATTTCTTTTGGAATGCCATTAAGATCGTGATGCCCATTGTGGTCTGTCAGCTTGTCTTTGCCATACTTGCAGCCTATGGCTTTAGTAAGCTTAAATTTTGGGGTTCAGAGACCTTGTTCTTTATCTATATTGTCATGATGCTCATGCCTTTTCAAGTAACTTTGGTGCCTAACTATATTGTACTGGCCCGCTTGAAGTTATTAGACAGCTATGCCAGCTTGGTTTTGCCAGGGACCTTTGGCACCTTTGGCGTATTTTTCTTAAAGCAGTTTATGGAGAGTGTGGATAAAAGCTTTATTGAAGAAGGGCGACTTTTGGGAGCAAATGATTTAGAGATACTCAAGTATATTATGATTCCGCTATGCAAGCCCATTATTGTCTCAGCTACAGTGCTGATCTTTGTGGACAATTGGGGCATGGTGGAGCAGCCTATTATTTTTATGAGTTCAGTGGAGAAGATGCCATTATCTGTATATCTGTCTACCTTGGCCCAGCAAAATATACATATTGGTTTTGCTTGTAGTGTGCTCTATATGCTTTTGCCACTTTTGATGGTGCTTTATGCACAAGATGATTTATCAGATGGGCTAAAGATAACGAGTTTAAAATAGGAGGATGAAAATGGAGAAATCAAAAGGTTTTAAACAAAAAATAGTTAAAGTCATCATAGGCTTTGTCAGCGTGATGCTTGTCTGTACGATTGTCTCTAAAACCATCTATACCTATTTGCTGCCAGTCGTACGTACCACCAAAGCAAAAAGTGAAAGTATAGAGGTCAAGACCATTACCACGGGGAAAGTAGGTATTGATGAGACTCAGTTAAAAAGCGCCCAGGCCAAATTAATGCCCAATATTTCAGGGAAGGTGGTAGAGGTATATAAAGAAGAGTTAGAAGAGGTAAAGGCGGGGGAAACTATTTGTGTTGTACAAAAAAAGGATTATGAGGTAAGTAGTAAAACCCATGAAATCGAGTATACCCAGCTTTTGCAACAGCAAGACAGCCTCAGTAGAAAAAAACAAAGTCAAGAAATGTCAAGGCAGAGACTCATTGAGGAATATGAAGAGAAAAAACAAGAGCTAGAACAAGTAAAAAACCTTACAAAGTTGGTTAATTTAGATGAAAGTATTGCAAGTCAGGAAGAACTGGTTAAGGCAGACAAGGAGCTATTTGAGGGAGGCTTTCTTTCAAAGCAAGAATATCAGCAAGAAGTACAAAGACTAACTGAACTTAAGCGGCAAAGAAAAGATGAAGAAGAAAATACAATAGAAGAAATAGAAGAAGCCCTTAAGGCATTAGATGAAAAAATAGACACCCTTGATGAAAGCATTCTGGAATTAGGTGAAGAACAGGTCCTTCTTAGCAAAAAATTAGAATTAGCTCAAGAAGAAAAATCTTCTGAGGTTATTGTGGCACCCATATCGGGCTATCTATACACCCTCAATGTAAGTGAAGGTGCTTACGTACAGGAAAATGAAGTGTTAGGAGTGATTTTGCCAGCGGATTTAAGCTATAGCCTTAGCTTTGAGGTGTCAGATGAAGTTGCTAGCAAAATTCAAACTGGGCAAAGTGTTAACTTTAAGCTAGCTCAGATTATGGAAAAGGCCACTGTTGCCAAAAAGCAATTTAGCGAGGAAAGTGGCAATATGAAGGTGATTGCAACACTACAGGAGGATACACTTAGAAAGCTGGCACTAGATTATAAAAGCTATAAGATGGTGAGTGTGGAAATAGTAAGTAGTTCAAGTAGTTATCCTTGTGTAGTGGACAATAGTGCCATCCAAACCATTTACACCAATCACTATGTCTTTGTGATTGAGGAAAAAGAAGGGATTGGCGAGAAGAGCTATAGAGTAAGGCGGGTGTCTGTTACGATTCTGGAAGAAGGGGATTATAAAACGGCAATTGAGGGTGCTATCAATCGAGAAACGCTTATTGTAAATTCAAATATAGGTAAACTTACTGATGGGGCAGAGGTAATGCTTGAGGTGGGTGATGCTTCATGAAAAAAGGCGGGATTATAGTTTGTCTATGCTTTGTGGTATTACATCTTCTTAAGTTATTTAGCCTGTCCTTTATTGAGTCTGATTATGGAAATGGAAGGATAGAGGCGTATTTAAATGTGCCCATGGACTATGCGAGCTTTTCACTTCAAGATGGGTACGAGCGGCTTCTACCTGCAGTAATGGGAAAGCAGCAAGGTAAAATGAAAGTAAAAACAGAGAGAGAAGTAGAGATTATTGCTACGAATTGGCGGTTATATGAAATAGAACCAATAGCTATGGATAATGGCTCATTTTTTGGAGAGGCAGCCACCTATGAAGGAAGAGATGTGGTTGTCATTAGTGATACCTTAGCACTAGAGCTTTTTGGTTCTTCAAAAGCCACAGGGAATGTATGTAAAATAGATGGTATCGATTATCAAATTGTGGGTGTATATACCCAAGACAAGGGATTAAAGAAAACCCTCTTTGATAGAGGGAAGCAGCGCATTTATTTGCCTATAACCAGTACAGTAGGTAAAAAGAGTCAAGTAGAGTGTGTCCTATTGACTCACCTTCCTGACGAGAAAAAAATGGACGTAAAGGATCTGATGACACTCAATATAACGGACTTTGATGCAACTCTATATGATGGAACAGACTATGTTCAAAGATTAAAGGCATTAGTCAACGGCTCGCTGACCTATCTAGGCATTCTTTTTCTGATCAAAACGGTGAGAAGAAGCATAAAGCTTGCAAAAAACTGGCAGGTGGAAAGAAATTATGTGCAAATCGCCTTTTACGCCTCAGGTGGTATTGTCATTTTTATGCTATTAGTCAGAAGGATTTATATGCCGTCAGGATTTTTGCCGCCTTATAATATTTTTGATGGGAATCATTACATAGCGTATGTTAAGGATCAGCTTGTGCTGCACAATCAAATGAGGGGCTATACGTTTACTAACTTTGAAGCCTTCTTCTGGCTGATTAGGAAATGGAGCATCGTATTCACTTTGATTCAAATGGTCATAAGCTTTAAGCTAAGCAGTTATCTGATTGGGCAGATGGATATGAGCAAAATAGATTTTCATTTCAAGCGTCAAAAAAGAGCCACTTAGTGGTTCTTTTTTTTGATATAAAAATTTTTCATAAAAAGGAGAAACTTTTTAAAATGCATTTATTTAATTGAAAAATTAGAATAAAATGTATATGATAGTAGCTAGGGATTATATATCCAAGTAGAGAGTTGGGAGTGGGAAAGATGGAGGTCATAACGACACAGGATTTATGCAAGTCAATTGGCACCAAACAGATTATTGACCATGTCAGTATTCATGTAAAGCAAGGGGAGATTTATGGGTTCTTAGGACCTAATGGGGCAGGAAAAACTACGCTTATGCGAATGCTGTTACACTTGGTGAAGGCAGATAGTGGTGACATCGAATTATTTGGAGAGTCCATTAATCAAATGCAGCCTAGATTATTGCGTCGCATTGGAAACATGATAGATTATCCTATTTTTTATAATCATTTAACGGTAAAAGAAAATTTAGAAATGCAGTGTAGTTATATGGGGATTGAAGCAGAGGAAAGCGTTGCTAATGCCCTTAAGCTTGTACGCTTACAAAACATGGCTAATGAAAAGGTTAATCAGTTTTCAGCAGGTATGAGACAACGCTTAGGGATTGCAAGAGCACTTGTACATAGACCTGAATTACTTATTTTAGATGAGCCCGTGAACGGGCTTGATCCTGTAGGAATAAAAGATATTAGAGAACTTCTCAAGTTCCTTTGTAGAGAGCAGGGTATTACGATTTTAATTTCAAGCCATCTTTTATCCGAGATTGAGCTGATTGCTGATACCGTTGGTTGTATTAAAGAAGGACGCTTATTAGAAGAAGTGTCTTTAGAATCCATTAAGACAAGGGAAAAGGCTTCTTTAGAAGAGCATTTCTTAGATGTCTTAGTAAGGGGGTAAAGTGGTGAAAAAGTTATTGCAATTAGAAATGCAAAAAAATAATTTTCGTCAAATTGTCATAGGGGGCGCCTTGGCAAGTGGTGTACTTCTCATCTATCTTATCTTTTTTGCACTCCTTACCAATCAAGACTGCCCGGATTACATCAGTTTTTTTGACGATGTATTAGCCTTTAATAAGATTGTATTCACCCTTTTTGCTGGGTTTTTAATCATCAAAATGTTTAGTGATGAAATAAACAGTAAGTCCATTAGCATTCTATTTACTTATCCTTTAGATAGAAAGCACCTGCTAGTGGTTAAGGTGGTGCTCATACTCATGATTACCACGCCACTCATGTTTTGTAGTATGCTCGTACATTTTATTGTACTGACAATAGTCAATGCACTCTTTGGGTTCATACAAGGAAGCTTAAGTATGTCATTTGTCATCACCTATATTCTTGCTGGTCTTGTGCATAGTATTTTAGCAAGTCTTGCTGCCCTTATTCCGATTTTTATCGATGTGAAATTTGCTTCTTCTCAAATGACGCTGATCACTTCTGCTGTGATGGCAGTATTCTTGTATAGTTTTCCGGGAAATAGCTTATTTGGCGCTGGCGTAATTTTTGGAGTGATTGCAGCAGTAGCTGGTGTAGTGCTTGCAAGACTGGCTATAGACATAGCCAGTGAAATGGATATTATGTAGGAAGATAGTCAGGTGTTGGTCAGGGGTTACTCCATGTGCTATAATGTATTATAGTAAAACAATGAACTAAAGAGAGGAAAACCATGAGACCACAACTTGTAATATTTGATATGGATGGCTTAATGTTTGATACAGAACGTATATATTATAGAACTTGGCAAGAAGCGGCCGCCTGCTATGGATATAAATTAACCTGGGAAATATATGTGCAGATTGTTGCCAGAAACAGCCGCTATATTGAAAAGGTATTAAAGGGTATCTTTGGAGAGACATTTCCTTATGAAGAAGTGATGACAAAGAAAAGAACCTTATCCGATGAGACCATCCTAAAGGAAGGCATTCAAAAGAAGCCAGGGCTAGTAACACTTTTAGATTTCTTAGAGGAACAAGGTATTTCTAAGGCTGTGGCTACCTCCAGTGCTAGAGAAAAAGCCCTTCGTTACCTAAAGCTTGCAAAGGTAGAGGATCGTTTTGACAGTATTATCTGCGGAAGTGATGTGGTGGAATCAAAGCCGAACCCCGAGATTTTTTTACGCTCAGCAAAGGTGCTAAAGAAGAAGAGTGAGGCATGCATGGTGCTTGAAGATTCACGCTTAGGCATTGAAGCTGCTAAGCGAGCAGGAATGTATGGCGTATTTATTCCAGATTTGGTGGAAGCAGATGATGAAATACGTCAAAATGCTTCTAATATACTGACCTCCTTAGCGGAGGTTATAACATTAATCCGTTAATTAAAAACATCAAGTCCTTATTGGGCTTGATGTTTTTTGATGTAGTCGACAAAATTTTCTAAAAAAAGGAGCGTAATAGGAGAAGGAGGTAAATCCTTAGGGAGCAAAGAAGAGAGTGCTATTTTAAGGTTGGGACCTAGGGGAAATATCTGAAGATCATTGAAATCATCAGGATATTTCATCATACACTTGGGAATAATAGTAAGGCCTAGTCCGTTCTTTACAGCTTCCTTAAGGGCATGATTGCTACTTAGCAGCAATTTACGTTTAGGAACAATTTGATGCAGTACTAGAAAAGTATC
This sequence comes from Bacillota bacterium, assembly GCA_023457875.1. Lineage (GTDB taxonomy): Bacteria > Bacillota > Clostridia > Lachnospirales > Cellulosilyticaceae > Cellulosilyticum. The sequence goes on from JAEXBC010000439.1 coordinate 6,886, forward strand.
TAAGGCTTCACGAAGGCCAGAACCATGTTCTCGTGTGAGCCAACGCTCTTCTTGAAGCAAAGGGGAAGCGAGAAAGTCTTCATCAAAGCAATAGCTTTTTGGTGCGATGAGTAAGAGCTGGTCTTCAAAAAAACATCTTTGTTTAAAGCTTGGAAAGGACAGAACACCCTCTACCAGTGCCAAATCAATTTGCAAGGCCCTCATAAGGGCAGTGGTTTCGGTTGTATTTCCAATAAATACATCTACATCAATTTCATTGTATGCTTTACAAAATTCCGCTAAAAAGGCTGGAAGTAAGCATTCACCAATTGCTGAGGAAGCGCCGACTTTAATATGTCCTCTAAAGGTAGTTGACAAATGTCTTAGTTCATCCGTGGTGGTTTCAAAAAGAGACAAGAGTTCTTTGCTACGCTTATAAAGTAGATTTCCGCTTTCTGTAATAAGTATTTTTTTGAGCTTAATCGAGCGGGTCACTAGCGTTGTGCCAAAATAAGCTTCCAGGTTCTTGATATGTGCGCTAACACTAGGCTGAGTTAAGTTCACTTTTTCGGCAGCTTTGGTAAAACTTCTCTCTTCTACAACTGCAATAAAGGTCTTTAGTTCTTCAATCATGGGAGGTCCTCCATACTAAAAAATAATAGAAAATTCAAATGCATATCATCAAAATTATTTATTTTACTTATGGTATGGTATTTATTATACTAGAAAATGTACGTGGAAACGACATATTCGTATATTTTGGTGATAATATCCAAAAGTTCAATGGGGAATTAGTACAAATGTCATTGGTGCCACATAATACTATATTACATTTTAGTAGGAGATGGAGAAGATGTCTTATCACTATTTACTAGATTTAGCGATTATTTTAATTAGTACCAAATTATTAGGATTAATTACCAAAAAGATTCATATGCCTCAGGTCGTAGGCGCACTTTTTGCAGGACTCATATTTGGGCCAGCCGTATTAAATGTGCTTCAGGAAACAGAATTTATTAAACAGATGGCTGAACTAGGTGTTATTGCACTGATGTTTGTTGCGGGCATTGAGACGGACATTAATGAAATGAAGAAAACTGGAAAAGCTTCTTGTGCTATTGCTTTAGTGGGGGTAATCGTTCCCCTTGCCGGTGGATTTTTGGTGTCAATGATTTTTAATCAACCAACAGCAGGCACCCCAGATCAATTAGCCATTCTTAAGAACGTGTTTATTGGTGTTATCTTAACAGCTACTTCTGTAAGTATTACAGTAGAAACTTTAAAAGAAATTGGAAAATTAACGACTCCAGTAGGAAATGCAATTCTTGGCGCAGCACTAATAGATGATGTGCTTGGCATTATTGCCTTAACCATTGTTAGCAGTCTTGCAGATGCAAGCGTTAATGTATGGTGGGTTATCATTAAGATTATCTTGTTTTTTGTATTTTGCGGTGTGGTTGGTTTTGGTTTTTATAAATTTTTTAAGAACTGGACAAATAGAGACGAAATGGATCGTCGTCGCTATGTTATTGTAGCCTTTGTATTTTGTTTACTTCTTGCCTATATTTCTGAAGAATTCTTTGGTGTGGCAGATATTACAGGTGCTTATATTGCTGGACTTATTATATCTAACACAATTAAGCGGGATTATATTACGCACCGTTTTGAAACAATGTCCTATCTGTTACTTTCTCCGATATTCTTTGCAAGTATCGGTATATCAGTAGAACTTGAATCAATGTCAATAACTCTCGTTCTATATACTCTATGTTTGTTAATTGTGGCGATTATAACTAAAATGGTAGGTTGTGGTATAGGAGCTAGGATTTGTGGCTTTAGTAATAGAGAATCCTTGCAAATTGGGACGGGAATGGTTTCCAGAGGAGAAGTTGCACTTATTGTAGCAAGTAAAGGAGCTGCAATAGGCTTAGTAAATACAGAGATTTTTGGACCTATTGTTATTATGGTAGCTGCAACGACCATTTTAACCCCTATTTTGTTAAAACTCGTATTTAAACCTTCTGGGTCAGAAAAGACCAAGCTTGACGTAAAAGGTGCCTCAAGCCATTAATACTCAAAAAGTTAAACGTCAATGTGTATATAATTAAAAAAAATGTGTATACTCCTAAAAAATAGTAGGAGGTGCAATGTGAACCAAGTAAATTTGATTGGAAATGTAACACGAGATGTGGAGCTCAAAGAGTCTCCCTCACAGCACAAATATGTTCAGTTTGTCTTAGCAGTAAATGCCTTTGGAAATAAAGAGAAGAGCGCTGATTTTATCAATATGGTTGCCTTTGGTACCCAAGCAGAGCGAATCGCCATGTATCTAGAAAAAGGCAGCAAGGTAGCAGTGAGTGGTCACCTATCTAGTGAAAAATACACGAATAAAGATGGTGACATAAGAACAAGTACTAATGTCATCGTGGAGACCTTTGAATTAGTGAATGGAAAGAAAAAGACAGAGCAGCTAGAAGCTCAAGAGGCATAACAGGATATTAAAGGTTATATAAAGAGGTTATTGCATTAAGAATAGCTACTACAAGCATGACGCTTATTTTAAATAGGGATCATAGCTTGTAGTGGCTTCTTGAGTGTGATGACCTTTTTTAGTGTGTGATGCGTCTAGCTATGCTAAAGCAGGTTTTTTTAATAGGAAATTGGGTAGCCTATACATATTAGTTGGTGGAAAATGAGCCGCTATGACAAGGACAACTGATATGGGAGGGCTATGTATAAAAGAACATATAGTTAAAGCCACGAATAAGAGAATTGAAATTTCAAGAGATATACAGTATTTAGTGCTTACCCTGTATGCTAGTTCGTTTGTGATATTTGGGTGTTTATTGGATACCCCTAGTAATATTATAAAAGGACTTGTCAGAATTATAAAAAGCACAGATATATTAATCACGGATTATATGATTATAGGGGGAATGGCAGCGAGCTTTGTTAACTCAGGAATAATAACCCTTATATGTATCTTTTTATTATACTACTTAAAAGTTAATATGAGTGGTATGTCCATTGCATCATTATTTTTATTATCAGGATTTGCTTTGTTCGGAAAAAATATTTTTAATATATGGCTTATTATTTTAGGCGTTTTTTTATATACAAAGGTACAAAAAGAAAGGTTTGCAAAGTATGTCAACATTGCCCTATTAGGAACAGGTATGTCGCCTATCATTACAGAGATTCTATTTGTTATGAATTATCCTATAGTGGTTAGAATAACGTTAAGCGTTGTAATTGGAATAAGCATAGGATTTGTTTTGCCTCCACTATCATCACATATGATGAAGTTTCATCAAGGTTTCAATTTATATAACATTGGATTTACAACAGGGATTATTGTAACGATACTTGTTTCCTTATTTAAATCTTATGGCTATGTTGCCAGAGACACTTTGATTTGGAGTATAGGTAATAATCTGATTTTAGGAGAATTTCTTTCACTTATTTTTCTAGCATTTATTATAACGGGATTTTATCTAAATGGGTTATCACTTGATGGTGTAAGCAATATTTTCGGTTATTCAGGTAGGCTAATTTGCGATTTTGTATTAATGGAAGGATTTCCATCCACTTTAATCAATATGGGTTTGAACGGATTTTTAGGTATGGGTTATATACTACTGGCTGGAGGTTCACTAAATGGGCCTACAGTTGGAGGGATATTGACAATTATGGGGTTTGGTGGCTTCGGTAAGCACTGGAAAAATATTACTCCTACACTTTTTGGCGTTTTCATGGGAAGTATCATAAAGCTTTGGAGTATCCATGATCCTAAAATATTAATTGCTGCTTTATTTGGAACCTCTCTAGCACCAATATCAGGACATTTTGGATGGCAATATGGGGTAATAGCAGGCTTTATTAATGCATCAGTTGTTTTGAATATAAGCGCTCTGAGTGGCGGCATAAATCTATATAACACTGGGTTTGCGGCAGGTGTAGTAGCGGCCATGCTGGTTCCGATTATTGAAGCTTTTCAGAAAGGATGAAGGGTGATGAAACATACTAACAAACGGCTAATGGGAATAGTTGATGAATTAACGATGTATTTGTTTTCCGTAGGAGGCACCAGTATTAGTATTCAGATTCAAGAATGGGAACATAAGTATCAATTAACCATTAAAAGTAATTACAGTAGTGATAAGAAAGAAAAACTTGATAAACTTATTAAAGTACTTAAGTATCCTAGACAAGAAGAGATGGAAGAATATTGTTGGGAACTAGCTGGAGATTCAGACGTAGGTAGTGAGATGTATCTAGTGGGAATGATGATTAATCTTGTAGAAGCAAAAATTCTCCAGAATGAGGTGGAGTTATATCTATGCAAGGACAAATAATACAAATAATGCTTTTAATAGTGATTTAGCACGCATTATATTTGCATATCAGATACTTACAAAAAATGTTGGATTTTGTTGAAAATATGCGTATTTTGTTATAGAATTAGCATATTAGTATTCATTGCATTGTAGAAATAGATTTGACCTGATCTTCTATGAATATTGATTACTATTAGCAAAATATAACGGTAGTGTAAAGTAATTTATGAAAAAGCAAATTAATAGAGATAGTTACACTAAACTTCTTAAAAACAAATTTTCAAGAGTCCAAAAGAGACTTTAAGACACAAGAAATAAACCTTTCGATAAAGGC
>JAEXBC010000440.1 GCA_023457875.1 Bacillota bacterium
GGTGTATTAAACACCACGATTCCTTTTTCAGCATAAGCTTCGATAGGAATATTATTAACACCTGCTCCAGCTCTTGCAATAGCCTTTACAGAAGCTGGTAAATCCATATCATGCATTTTAGCACTTCTAACTAAAATCGCGTCTGCACCAGCTAATTCATCTGTTACAGTGTATTGATCATTAAATAAAGCTAAACCTTTAGTTGAAATCTTATTCAATGTATGAACTGTATACAAAATAGTCCCCCCTAGTTTTCACTTTCAAATTTTTTCATCACATCAACCAATTTTTGAACACCCTCTGTTGGCATTGCATTGTAAATACTTGCACGCATACCGCCAACACTTCTGTGACCCTTTAAGTTAACAAGTCCTTGTGCTGTTGCTTCTTTTACAAATTTTGCATCTAAGTCCGCATCACCTGTAACGAAAGTAACATTCATCATAGAGCGATCTTCTTTATTTGCTGCTGCCTTAAATAATTTAGATTGATCGAGATAATCATAAAGAATTGCTGCTTTTTCTTTATTTCTCTTTTCAAGAGCAGTTACACCGCCTTGCGCTTCAATCCACTCAAACATAAGTTTAAGCATATAAATACCATATGTAGGTGGTGTATTATACATAGATTGATTATCAACCATTAACTGGTAGTTAAGCATTGAAGGTACATTGTCTTTCGCATGACCAACTAAGTCTTCACGGATGATTACAAGGGTTACACCAGCTGGACCAAGATTTTTTTGAGCACCAGCAAAAATGATTCCAAAACGGCTTACATCTACTGGCTCAGATAAAATACATGATGACATATCTGCTACAAGTGGTACATTTCCTGTATCAGGATATTCATGGAACTTCGTTCCATAAATTGTATTATTTGCACAGATATATACATAATCAGCTTCTGGATCAAATTGTTCCTTAGAAACCTTTGGAATATAAGCATATTTGTCTGCCTTTGAAGAAGCAACTACATTAATTTGGCCAAATTTTTGAGCTTCTTTAATCGCTTTAGATGCAAACATACCAGATTCAATATAGTCAGCTTTATTTGAATTTCTCATTAAATTTAATGGAATCATTGCAAACTGAAGGGAAGCACCACCTTGTAAAAACAATACCTTATAATTATCAGGAATGTTCATCACTTCTCTTAGTTTTGCTTCAGCGGCATTAATAATTGCCTCATAGTCTTTCGAACGGTGGCTCATCTCCATAACACTCATTCCGCTATTTCCATAACAAACAAGTTCTTTTTGAGCCTTTTCAAGTACCTCTAGTGGCAATGCACCAGGACCTGCTGAAAAATTAAATACTCGCATGATACCCCTCCTAAATTATATAACAATGATTTAAAATTATAGATTAATACCTATAAAATTATATTGAATTTATTATAATTAGTCAATCATAAAATGTACTCAAGATTTTAAAATATGACACAATATTATCTTAAAGCTTCTTTATTCGAAAAAAACTCTAACTTAATGTAGCCACCATTACTGCTTTAATGGTATGCATACGATTTTCTGCCTCATCAAATACAACAGAATAAGGCGCTTCAAATACTTCCTCTGTCACTTCATTACCCTTAACAGCAGGTAGGCAGTGCATAAAAATGACATTTGGATTATTGTTTTTTTCAATTAAGGCAGTGTTCACTTGATAGGCTCTGAGAAGTTCAATTCGTTCCTTTGCCTTATCTTCTTCGCCCATGGAGCACCATACATCTGTATAGATTACATCTGCGCCAATAACACCCTCTAACGATTCAGTCACCTCTACGGCTGACCCTTGCGCTTCAGCATAGGACTTGCATACTTGCACATGGCTTTCTTCTGGCCATAGGGAGGAAGGCGCAACTATGGTGATGTCAACTCCCATTTTTGAACAACCAATTAATAAACTATTACTCATGTTATTACGTCCATCACCAATAAAAACTAACTTTTTGCCTTTTAAGGTGCCCAAATGCTCCTTCATTGTTAACAAGTCCGCAAGAATCTGTGTAGGATGATAAAGGTCTGTTAAGCCATTATAAACAGGTACACCACTATACTTCGCTAAATCAGTAACGACCTTTTGAGAAAATCCTCTAAATTCTATCGCATCAAAAAGACGGCCAAGCACCCTTGCCGTATCGGCAACACTTTCCTTGTGACCTAATTGAATATCGTTCTTTCCTAAATACTCAGGATGAGCTCCTTCGTCTACACAAGCCACTGTAAAGGCACAACGTGTACGTGTAGATGGTTTTTCAAAAATAAGTGCCACATTTTTTCCTGCTAAAAGATTACCCTTAATACCCATTCTTTTTTTAGCCTTTAATTCTTCCGCTAATGTAAGTAAATATTGAATTTGTTCTGTTGTAAAATCATGTAAGGTTAAAAAAGACTTGCCTTTCAATCCGAACATTTTAAGTCCCCCTTTAAATTTGAAATCATATTTATAATTATACACATAACTAATAAAAATTCAATAACAAATATAAATTGCCCTGCTTATTTTTCTATTACCATTCATTGCTACTTATGAATATTCATTATGGCTACTTCATGCATAATCGTTCCAGCTCTTCCTGGG
>JAEXBC010000441.1 GCA_023457875.1 Bacillota bacterium
ATTGAGAGGGGAAGAGAGATGGATGAAAATTTTATACTATTTTTAAACGACATTCCAGCAAAGCTTCAGGGATTTGTGAGTGACCTAGATCATTTTCTTTTGGAAAAAGCGTGCAAGAGAAAATTCACCTACCTGTCCAACAGGATATATATTCAACATGAATGGCGTAGAATATAAGAAATGCAGAAGTATGGCCTTTTTTCACGATTTGGATGAAGAAAGCGCAGAATATATTCAAAAACTATTAGAAGCAGAATTGAGAACGCCGTAAATTTAAGTAGAAAACTAAAATTTGTAGTTGGGGTGACTAACCTAATAAGAGGGGTAAAAGGATGGATATAGAATTTACTTATATTGGTAAAGAAGATATTGGACTTAGTCAATTCGGCTTAGATTGGTTTTGTTTGTATGAAAAAAGTATTGGTGAATAAAGTTACAAGATGATAGCATGAGAATGATATATAAAAAGGTCGCAGTGTGCCGCATCGGATAAGAGGCTGTGGAGAGCATAATGAGGAAGGAAATGTAAAAATATGATAGAACCAGGTAGATATAGACATTTTAAAGGGAATGAGTATGAAGTTATTGCTATTGCAAAGCATAGTGAAACATTAGAAGAGATGGTGGTTTATAAAGCGCTTTATGGCGAACAAGGCATATGGGTAAGACCAGCAAGGATGTGGGAGGAAGAGATTACGAGAGAGGGTAAGACATATAGGAGGTTTGAACGAATTGAAGCAGGAGAAGATTAATAAGCTCATGGAGGAATACTATGTGGGGTTTGGAGAACTTGCAACGAGGCTTGGGGTAAGTAAGCAAACCCTTACTAGAAAGATGAAGGGTACAACGGATTGGACTTATTCTGAGATGATGCTGCTTGCACAGCTATTTAATATTGAAGATCCACAGGCGTTTTTCTTTGAAGAGAGTTAAGCTTAGCACTTTATTTAAAAGGGATGGAGTGTAGAATAACCGTCAAAAACGAGTGATTTATGTTAACAATAAAAAATGAGAAGTCGTAAAAAGGAAGTAATATGATATAAAGTGACTAAAAAATAGTGATTTAATAATAAATTTTTAGCAAAATTAGTTGTAATAATAAAATATATATTAATTTTTAAAATAATTCAAATTATAAATTGACAAAGTATAATATGTTTAATATAATTTTTTTTGTCATAAATAATTTTAAAGGGGAAGAAAAAAATGAAAAAAATGAGATTAATAGCACTTATTAGTATTTTGTCAATGATGATGGTATTTGGTTTAGTAGGTTGTGGTGATGCAAGTTCTGCTAACAGCAATAGTCCTGTAGTAGGTACTTGGAATATTGTTGGTGCAGTAGTGGGCGAAGAAGAAATCATTCTTGCTGATATGGGCATGGAGATGGAAATGACATTAGACTTTAAAGCTGATGGTACTTTCTCAGGCGTTGTATTTGGAGAAGAAGGTAGCGGTAAATGGAGAACAGAAGGAGATAAATACATTGTTGAGGAAGGTGACACCAAATTAGAGTGCACAATCAAAGATGAGAAACTTTATATGACAATGGACGGCGATACTGTTTTCTTTGAGAAAGAAGCAGCTGCAAAATAAGATAAAATGATCGTAAAAATAAACAAATGTTGCGGAGCAATGTTTGTTTATTTTTTTTGGAAAGAGATACTTATTTATATTGTAAATTGGTATAATAGAGTTAGATTAGGACAAGGGGGAGTTATATGCTGATTACAAAAATCAAAGTAGTCAATTTATATGGCTTACACAATTATGATATTGCCTTTGACAAGGAGGAATGTTTAAAGATTATTCATGCACCCAACGGATATGGTAAGACAACGGTATTAAGGCTTATTAAGGCGATTTTAGAGGGGTCATTAGCTGAGATTAAACAGGTTCCTTTTAAGAGCTTTTTAATTCAATGTGATGAGAATACCCAAGTCGAAGTTTATAAAGAAAAGCTTCAACTATTTTATCGTTTTGTAAGTGATGGGAGCGAGGAGAACTATGAGGTAAGCATAGATAAAACGGAGGCGTTAAGTGATAGTATCCTAGTAAGGCTTAAGCGCATCACGCAAGAAATGCCTATCTATTTAATTGATGCCAATCGCTTATGGTTAGAAAAAAAGGAATATCAAGATAGCTCTCATATGCTTTTGCCTACTGTACTTGAATACGCTGATGAGTTAAGTGAGTTAATGAGAGAGGCACTAGCACAGTCTAACTATTGTGGGCAAGAATTAGATCGAAGCTTTCCTAGCCGACTCATTAAGAGACTAAAGGATCCCATGGCTAGATGTTTTTCATTAGATGAAGCCAAAGAGGCATTAGGTGAGCTTGAAAAAAGGCGCAAGATTTTGGAGGAAACAGGACTTTTTTCAAAAGTACCGATTGATGCATCTTATGACTTATCTGAAATGGATGATAAGCTACTACAGGTACTTACCTTATATGTAGAGGATAGTAATAAGAAGCTTAAGGCCTTTGAAAGTCTAGCCACTAAAATCAATCTCTTATGCCAGTTAATTAACAAGCGATTTGCCTATAAGGTAATGGAAGTCAGTATGGAGGAGGGTTTTCTTTTTAGGGTGCCAACAAATGAGAAGTTAAGAGCGGATAAGCTTTCATCAGGTGAGCAAAATGAATTGATTCTCATTTATATGTTGCTTTTTAAATCCCCAGCTAATGCCCTTATTTTAATTGATGAGCCAGAGATTTCTCTGCATATTGCGTGGCAACAAAACTTTTTAGATGATATGGAGATGATCGCGAAGCTGTCTGGAATACGTATGATGATTGCTACCCACTCGCCAGATATCATTAATGGCAGATGGGACCTTACTACAGCTTTAGAGGGGGAAGAATGAGAGCCCATCTTACTGCTACACGCTTAGTGACCAAGCTTCAAATGCTGCGATGTGGCAAAAAGTCTAAGAGTTTTGTTGTGGTAGAGGGGATAACTGATTTTAGGTTATATAGTAAACTTCTTGACCGTGA
>JAEXBC010000442.1 GCA_023457875.1 Bacillota bacterium
GTAGAGCACAGTAAGGCCCCTTTTATTGCGACGCATTCTAATAGTAAGGTGATTTGTAATCATCCTAGAAATCTTTCTGATGAAGCTTTTAAAGAGATTGTTCATCGCAGAGGGCTAGTGGGATTAAACTTTTATCCAATTTTTATTAATGGAAGTCCAAAGGCAAAGATAGAGGAGCTCTTGCCTCATATTGATCATTTTTTAGAACTTGGTGGAGAAGATATTCTTGCACTTGGTTCTGACTTTGATGGTGCAGCTATGCCAGAGAATTTGCAGGACCTTGGTGATATAACCCTATTGTATGAATATTTGGCAAAAGGATACGGCTTATCAATATGCGACAAAATATTCTATAATAATGCAAAAAAAGGTATTGAAAAATGGCTTAAATAAAGATGAAAGTAAATATTTTGCAAACAAATACAACTTGAAATTGACACTCTCTCAAAAGAGTAATAAACTAGAAAAAAGTAGAAAATATAAATAAAAGTACAAATTTGATGGATTCGTATTTTTCTTAACGAAAAACGTCTTTTAACTATTTTTATATAGCTAAAGAAGGAAGTGACGCGAGTGAAACTATTTGAGCCATTTTTACCACAAAGACGGTTACTTTATCATGACATCATGGAAAGCATTGTCATGGCATTAGATGCAAAGGACGCATATACAGCAGATCATTCTAGAAGAGTGGGAGATATGGCTGATTTGTTATGTAAAGAAATTGGGGTTAAAAGAAAGGTTAAGCAGCAGGTACATATTGCAGGTCACGTACATGATATTGGAAAAATAGGAGTCCCGGATCATATTCTGAATAAACAAGGGAAATTAACAGAGGAAGAATGGAAGCTGATGCAGCGTCACACTTCAATAGGAGCTAATATTTTAGGGCAAACAAAGGCCCTTAAAGAGCTAAGTGAAATTGTACTTTATCATCATGAAAGATGGGATGGAAGGGGCTACTTTGGCATGAAGGGGGAGGAGATTCCCTTGGGCGCACGCATTATCGCGGTTTGTGATTCTATTGATGCCATGGTGAGTAACAGAGCCTATCGTAAAGCCATGTCTGTGGCAGTATGTAGAGAAGAAATCGAAAAAAATGTAGGTGTGATGTATGATCCCAGAGTGGCTAAGATTGCTTTGGAAAATTGGAATCAGCTATTGCTCATAAAAACAGAAGATTGTGAGCTTTGATTTATAAGAGCTTCTAATTTTTCGATTAATAGATTGAAAAAGTGGTTAGACTATGTTAGAATAACACAAGTTAAATAGAAAAACATAATGAAGAGAAGAGTAAGCTTAAGAGACTTTTAAAGAGAGCTTCGCTAGGTGAAAAGAAGTAAAGTTTGATAAGCCGAACATGGCCTCGGAATGGTGCACCGACAACCTTAGGGTTTAGGCTGCGACAGGTTCGCCTGTTATAGCGAAAGAGTATAACTCCAAAGACAAGAGAAACGCTTGAGATTTGGAAGTACTTCATAAGACGTATATCGTGAGATATAGGTAAAGTAGAGTGGTACCGCGGGATATGATGCCTCGCCTCTATAACATTTGGTTATAGTGGCGGGGCTTTTAATATGTAGCCTATTACTTCATGGTCTTATGATTGATAGAATTATCCTAAAAACCAGTAAGAATAATGAAAAAGGAGATTTAAAATGAGTAAACCAACTTATTACATTACTACCCCTATTTATTACCCAAGCAACAAGCTTCATATTGGACATTCTTATACTACTGTGGCAGCAGATGCCATGGCGAGATACAAGCGCCTTAGAGGTTATGATGTTATGTTCTTAACAGGAACAGATGAACATGGCCAAAAAATCGAGCGAAGAGCAGCAGAAGATGGTGTAACGCCAAAGGCTTTCGTGGACAATATTGTAGAGTGGATTAAAGAACTTTGGAAGACGATGGATATTAGCTACGACAAGTTTATTCGTACCACAGATAAAGAGCATGAAACAACTGTACAGCAAATGTTTAAAAAGCTTTATGAAAAAGGAGACATTTACAAAAGTGAATATGAAGGTCTTTACTGTACACCATGTGAAACCTTTTTTACAGAACATCAAGTGGTAGATGGCAAATGTCCTGATTGCGGTAGACCAGTAGAAAAAGTAAAGGAAGAATCTTACTTCTTTAGACTTTCAAAATATCAAGATGCCTTAATTAAGCATATTGAAACACATCCTGATTTTATACAGCCTAATACAAGACAAAACGAGATGCTTAACAACTTCCTTCGTCCAGGACTTGAAGACCTTTGTGTATCACGTACCTCCTTCAAATGGGGTATCCCAGTTGATTTTGACCCAGGGCATGTGGTATACGTATGGCTAGATGCACTATCAAACTATGTTACTGCCCTTGGTTATCTTCAAGAGGATGATAATAACTTTAAGAAGTACTGGCCAGCAGATGTTCACTTGGTAGGAAAAGAAATCGTGCGTTTCCATACCATTATTTGGCCTGCAATGCTCATGGCACTGGACTTACCTCTTCCAAAACAAATCTTTGGTCATGGTTGGCTCATCATTAACGGAGGAAAAATGAGTAAATCTCAAGGAAAAGTAGTGGACCCAAGCATACTTGTTGGACGCTATGGTAGTGATGCGATTCGCTACTTCTTACTTCGTGAAATTGCCTTTGGGCAAGATGGAAACTTCTCAAATGAAGCCCTTATTGCAAGAATTAACTCAGACCTTGCTAATGACCTTGGTAACTTAACCTCAAGAACAGTGGCTATGATTGAAAAATATTTTGGCACACTTCCAGAAGTTCAAGAAGGTAACGAATTTGACGAGGATGTTCAAAAGATTGTCAAAGAGCAAATTGCTAAAATGGAAGAAAATATGGAGAAACTCTTATTTAACAATGCCCTTGAAGATATTTGGGTAATGATTAGAAGAATGAACAAATATATAGATGAAACCATGCCTTGGGTTCTTGCCAAGGAGGAAGCGAATCATCCTAAATTAGCAGGTGTACTCTATACACTTTCAGAAGTGATTCGTATTGTAAGCATTATGATTGAACCATTTATGCCGCAGACACCAGAAAAAATCTGGGCACAGTTTGGCATAACAAGAGGCGTTTTAACTGCTTGGGATACGATTCATGATTTTGGCACCCTTCCAAAAACAGTAGCGGCTAAAAAAGGTGACAATATGTTCCCACGTATTGATAAAGAAAAAGAGCTTGCTATTCTAGAAGCAGAAGATGCTTCAAAACAAGCTTCTTCTAATCAACAAGAAGCTTCAAAACAAAAATCTAGTGAAAACACGAACCAAACCAAAGAAACCGAAGAGGTAGCAAAAGAAGTTTCTGAGATTACCATCGACGATTTTGCGAAGCTAGAAATGAAAATTGGTGAGGTTATTGAATGTGAGAAGGTACCAAAGGCTGATAAGCTTTTAGTATCAAAAATTAAAATTGGTGAAGAGGTAAGACAAATTGTATCAGGAATTGCAGCTTACTACTCACCAGAAGAATTTGTAGGTAAAAAGGTAGTCGTTGTCACAAATCTAAAACCAGTGAAGCTTAGAGGAATCCTTTCACAGGGAATGGTGCTTTGCGCAGCTGATGATCATGGCAATTTGGTTGCAGTAGGGCCTCTCGGCGAAATGGTAAGCGGCGCCGAGGTAAGATAGATAAGATAGAAATAAAGGCATTATAAAAAGAGCATAGTCAACAACCTTTTATAAGTATTTAGTGATACTTAGGTGTGTTGTAAATGCTCTTTTTTTGCGCAAGTATTTTTCGAAGGCTCCAATATTTATTGTAGAGATATCTTAATCAAAAAGGTGTGTTGAATGGTTGACATATTCATGATATTCTATATCTAAAAGGGGGTAGTACAATGGAAAAATATCGTTGTAGTGTATGTGGGTATATTCATGAAGGGCCATTGCCTGAGGACTTTAAATGTCCTGTTTGTAAACAGCCTGCTTCTGCATTTGAGAAGGTAGAAGAAAAGGTGGCTGCAGTTAATAAGTATGCAGGCACCAAAACAGAAAAAAACTTAATGGAAGCTTTTTCAGGTGAAAGTCAGGCAAGAAACAAATACACTTATTTTGCAGCTATTGCACAAAGAGAAGGTTATGACCAACTTTCAGAGATCTTCTTAAAAACTGCTCGTAATGAGCAAGAACATGCAAGACTTTGGTATGAAGAATTAGGCAACCTTGGTAACACAGCTGAGAATCTTTTGCATGCTGCCGAAGGTGAGCATTATGAATGGACAGATATGTATGATCGTTTTGCAAAAGAGGCTGAAGAAGAAGGCTTTACAGAGTTAGCTGCAAGATTTCGCAGAGTTGCTGCTATTGAAAAAAGCCACGAAGAACGTTATCGTGCGCTACTTAATAACGTTGAGATGCAGCAAGTATTTGAGAAGGGTGAAGAAACCATGTGGGAATGCCGCGTTTGTGGACATCTTGTAATGGGTAAAAAAGCACCAAAGGTATGCCCTGTATGTAAATATGCTCAAAGCTACTTTGAAGTAAGAGCAGAGAATTATTAAGGGACGACTGCAAACATAGCATCATACAAGTTCAGAAAAAGAACAGCAAAAAATTTATATGGATAGATCATAGAAAACACGACTCATTCTAACCAAGATAAGTCGTGTTTTCTTTTTTGGTTAACTTTATTCTTAAGTTCATTTATAAGACAATTATTAATTAATGTTATTGCCTTTATTGTTCAAGAATAATAAGCTATAATTTATATCAATATGATGACTTAAATTTGTATATTTCCTGCCAGATGGGTGATATATAAATGAGAAAGGAGGAATTGGTGAGAAAGACAGGAGAGACACTCACCAATATCAAAATGATAGACAAGCCTAAAAAGGAGTACAATTTAACAGGTAAAGATGGCATTTGGATGCTATGCATTCTAGTGCTTTATGGGATTATATCCTTTATTAACTTGGGGAGCTTTATCAATCCGCAAAGCTTTTGGGAGCCTAATAAAGAGGATGAGCGAATTACTTTGGATTTTGGCAAGGTTGTGAGCCTAGGTAGAGCTAGGTATTATTGTGGTGCTCGATTTGGGAAGTTTGAGTTACGCAGCTCTACAGATAATTTGCGCTATGATTATATGGAGGATTTAGAAGAAAAAGCGGTGTTCTTTTGGCAAGACATGACCTTTGAGGATGAGAGCATGAGATATCTCACCATCACAGCAAAAGAACCCTATGCCTTTATGGGTGAAATTCAGTTTTATGATAAAGAGGGAGAGATCTTACCTGTTACCGTTTTATCTGGAAGTCAGGCCATAGTAGATGAACCTAGTAGCGTACCAGAGGAAATAAGCTACTTAAACTCCACCTATTTTGATGAGATTT
The DNA here is from genome assembly GCA_023457875.1 of Bacillota bacterium. Taxonomy (GTDB): domain Bacteria; phylum Bacillota; class Clostridia; order Lachnospirales; family Cellulosilyticaceae; genus Cellulosilyticum. Next base: position 5,357 of record JAEXBC010000442.1, read on the forward strand.
ATCATGCGCGTACAGCTTATGAATACATTCATGGACTGGATATTTATGAGTATACCCACCCCCCTTTAGGCAAGCTGATTATGACAGTGCCCATTAGGGCTTTTGGCATGAACACCTTTAGTTATCGACTAATGGGAAACATAGCAGGTATGCTGCTTTTATTGGTGATGTATGTTTTTGCCAAGCGAATCTTTGGCAGCACCAGATACGCTGCTTTAGGCATGATACTATTTGCAGCAGAGGGGATGCATTTTGTACAGACTCGTATTGGGACAGTGGATAGCTTTTTAGTGCTATTTATGTTTTTGGCATTTTTGTTTATGTATCAGTATATCAGTATGGGAACAGAAGCTTCACTGGGCGGGAAATATCTCAATTTACTTGCTTCGGGAGCCTTTATGGGAATGGCCATTGCCACCAAGTGGAATGGGGCTTACTGTGGATTTGGACTAGCGGCTATTTTCTTTGCAGACCTGATTTTACGAGGCAAAAAAGCAAATAGCTATGGGAACTGGCGAAGTCAACGAAGATGTATTATACTTTGGTGTTTTGTGTGTTTTATATTTATACCTATAGCCATTTATTTGCTAAGTTATATTCCGTTTTTCTTAAGTGATGGAGGAAAGGGATTAAAGGAATGGTGGGCGTTGCAGCAAAGAATGCTACGCTATCATGCAGAGCTTAATGCAACCCATCCTTTCACGTCGCCTTGGTATCTGTGGCCACTTGGCATTAAACCGGTATGGTATTATGACGGTAAAGTGGCTGAAGGAATGGTATCGAGTATAGCGCTTCATAGTAATCCTATTATTTGGTGGGTAGGAATAGTAGGGATGATTTATGCATGTAAGGAAGTAATTGTTGAAAGAAGTAAGGCATACAGTTTTTTGATTGTAGCCATACTAAGTGTTTATTTACCCTATGCCTTTGTTCCGCGTATTATGTTTTTGTATCACTATTTCCCAGTGGTACCCCTTATGATTTTGTGCCTCGTAGGGTTTATAAAAATGTTGGATACAAAGACTAGACGTCCTGCTTATATCTGGTTTTCAGCAGTATCTATAGCTGCGTTTGCTTTCTTTTACCCTATTTACTCAGGTCTACTTGTGCCGGAGTGGTATGCTTTTTTAACGCAGTGGCTTCCATGCTGGCAGCTTTACTAAAAATGATGGGACATTACAAGTTTTGTAGTGTCCTTTTCTGTAGACAGAGAAAGCTTAAGCCTATTTAAATAAAAGATTTATTGATATAAAAAAGTAGCATAAATTTGGCTATCATAATAAACTAATAGTAAACTCTAATTTTACAGCTAGGGGTAATCCAAAGGGGGAAAAGAGATGATGGAAAAGAAGAAAAAAATCTTGCTGATTGATCAAGACGATGTTCTGGCAGAATATATTGAAGGCGTAGCGATTGCCTATAATAAAAAATATAATACGAGTAAAACGGCAGAGGATTGTACTTGCTGGGATTTGTATGCTGTTTTTGGTAACGAGGTGGATACGGTTATGCATGATCCAGAACTGTTTAGGCACCTAAAGCCGGTGAAGTATGCCCTTGAAGTCTTTGAAAGATTGTATAAAAGTGAGCTCTTTGAAATGTATATTGTTACAGCAGCACAGTCTACTACAGTAGAAGCAAAGCATGAATGGATAAAAACCTATCTGCCTTATTTTCCGCAGGAGCAGATTATCGTTTGTAGAAAAAAAGGGATGATTAGAGGAGACTTTTTGCTGGATGATGGTATGCACAACATAGAGGAGTTTGCGGCTTCAGGAGGAACCCCAATTATCTTTGATAGACCCCATAATAGAAATGCAGATAAGGGGTATATGAGGG
>JAEXBC010000443.1 GCA_023457875.1 Bacillota bacterium
ACATATAGTTCATGTGAGGTTGTATTTATTGATAGGTTTGGTTTTCGATGGGGTTTGATGACAGAACAAACTGAGAGATAGAAAATAGTCGCTAATCTTCGAAATGAAGGGTTAGCGACTATTGTTAGTTATTGTTATTTCTCTTTAAAGGGTGCATCTTGAACATAAATACTTGCCAGCTTTTGGACGCCTCTAGGAATAGCATCTTTTGAGGTTTTCCAGTCAGCATCTTTATTACGATAATCATATTTATCAATAAACCATGAAAGATCCTCTTCTATACGTTTAAGATTAGATTCCATCTTCTCAAAAAGTGTGGAATAGAAATCTGCTTTATATTTATCACTTAGCTTAGAATCAGATAAAGCCATTAAGTCACCAAAATGAGGGACACAAAAGCCTTTACAATCTTTAAAGAGTTGCATAAAATCATCACTGGTTTCAATTAAATAGAAGAAGGTATCCATATACCTAATAAAGCTATTATTGATATAATCACAGATATAGCAGGTTTTATTTTGTTCTCTTACCCAATGACTAATGGGGTTTCCCTCTAGGTCATCCATACTCTTAGTCTTTTTGAATTTAGCAAACATACCGGCTTTTGTTGGAGCAAATGCTTCAATTTTTTCATGTAGTTCCTTTTGGAGTGCAACATAATGGGTATGGAGCATCAGTGCCATACCTAGACGATTGCCGTAGTCATACATCTTTTTGTAATGTTCACTACAAAATCCTAAACGGTCAGTTACAGCGCGAATATCATCCTCCATATAGGCACAGCCCAATATAAAGGAAATAGCATCTTGTTCAAGCTTTCGTTTGATAAAGCAAAAGGGACATTCATCCTCAGCATGAAATGCATCCGTTAGTGGAATGGTAAAAATGGTATCTTTCATCATACACGTCCTTTTCTATGAGGTAAGTCATTTATTCTATAGACTATTATACAATATTAGAAAAAGTAAGCATACCTAAATATTTACTTCAGTAAGAAAATTATGTAAAAAAGGATAAACAGCCGAAGCATAAGGGTATATAATGATGAAAAAAGTATTTTAAAGCAAAGAGGCGGAAAAGTGATATGGCAGTAGATAGCCATCACGTAAGCTTAACAAGTACAAAAAAATGAACTCTTGTAAAAATTGGTTATTTATGAGTTTTGTGGAGATAATAATTCAGGATGAAAAGAAAAGGGTGTGGAACATGAGTAATATGGTAATGCTAGATCATGTAAGTCACTTTAATATTAGACAAATTTTAGAATGTGGACAAGTATTTCGTTTTGAAAAAATATCAGATTGTAGCTATTTATTAAATGCCAAGCAAAAGTTGATTAAATTAACGCAACAAGAAGGTTCAAGTAGTGTAATGGTTTATAATGCCACTTATGGTGAAATAGAAGAGCTATGGTCTTCTTATTTCGATTTAGATACAGATTACGCCACTATTACCAAGAGCTTATCTGATAAGGATGAATACATGGCTCAGGCAGTTGCCTTTGGAGAAGGGATTCGCATTTTAAGGCAAGATCCCTGGGAAATGCTTATTTCCTTTATTATATCTCAAAACAAGGCCATACCCCACATTAAGGAGTGTTTAAGAAATCTGACAGCTCGGTTTGGCTTTCCTATTAATGAAAGTGATGGCAAGGGAGAATACTATCACGCTTTTCCTACACCGAAGGAGTTATCTCGTGCTACTGACCAAACCCTTAGAGAATGCAAAGTAGGCTTTAGAGCGCCCTATATCCTTGATGCGTGCCAAAAGGTGTTAAATGGGGACATTATCTTAAATGACTTATATATGATGCCCGTAGAGGAGGCGAGAGCTAAGCTGATGACAATAAAGGGCGTAGGTCCTAAAGTAGCTGATTGTGTTTTACTATTTGCTTACTCAAAAACTGAAATATTTCCAACGGATGTATGGATTAAACGTATGATTGAAGGCATTTACTTTGAGGGGAAGGAAGTTAAAATTCAGGATATTCAAGAATTTTCTCGTTCATACTTTGGCAATTTAGCTGGATATGCCCAACAATATTTATTTTTTTATGGACGAGAAAACGCGCTTTTTAAAAAATAGGGCAGCTGTCTAAACAAAAGGACAAATACCATCCATTCCCAGTATATTTCATTAAAAAGCTATTAATTAAAAGAAAATAAGCAAAAATAAATAAAAAAAAAAGAAAACAGGAGAAAAGTAGATTAAATTACTTAAAATAGTTGATTTTGTTTCGAATTAAAATTTGCAATACATCTTAGAATACCATAATATTATAAATATCAATTAGCACTCATGCAAGGTGAGTGCTAATAATATGAAAAAATAATACTTTTATATAAACAAGGAGGGTATTGAATTATGAACTTAAAACCATTAAGTGACAGAGTTGTTCTTAAACATCTCGAAGCAGAAGAAAAAACACAATCAGGTATTATCTTAACAGGAGCGGCTAAAGAAAAACCACAAGAAGCAGTAGTAGTAGCTGTTGGACCTGGTGGCGTTGTAGATGGTGAAAAAGTAGAAATGCAAGTTAAAGTTGGAGACAAAGTGATTTACTCAAAATATGCTGGAACAGAAGTTTCTTTAAATAAAGAAGACTATGTTATTGTTAAGCAAAATGATATTTTAGCAATTGTTGAATAATTGTTTGGCAATTTAAGTAGTATTCAACTAAAGTCAATTAAATTTTAGATATCTCAATGAACATAGAATATACTTAAGATATCGAAATCAATATATATGAAACGTTAGGGAGGCAATAAAAATGGCAAAACAAATTCGTTTTGGATTAGAAGCAAGACAATCTCTTCAATCTGGTGTAGATCAATTAGCAAATGCTGTAAAAGTAACACTTGGACCAAAAGGTCGTAACGTGGTATTAGATAAATCTTTTGGAACACCACTTATCACAAATGACGGTGTATCTATAGCAAAAGAGATTGAGCTTGAAGATCCTTTTGAAAATATTGGTGCACAACTTGTTAAAGAAGTTGCTACAAAAACAAATGATGTAGCTGGTGATGGTACAACTACAGCTACAGTACTTGCTCAAGCAATGATTACAGAAGGTCTTAAAAATATTGCAGCTGGTGCTAACCCAATCATTATTCGTCGTGGTATGAAACTTGCTACAGAAGTTGCTGTTGATTCTATCAAGTCATTAAGCCAAACAGTAAATAGCAAAAATCATATTGCTAGGGTTGCTGCTATTTCAGCTGGTGATGATGAAGTAGGTAACTTAATTGCAGATGCTATGGAAAAGGTATCAAATGATGGTGTTATCACAGTAGAAGAATCAAAAACAATGACTACAGAATTAGACGTTGTTGAAGGTATGCAATTTGATAGAGGCTACTTATCAGCTTATATGGTAACAGATACAGAGAAGATGGAAGCTGTATTTGACAACCCATATATCTTAATCACAGATAAAAAAATCACTAACATTCAAGATATTTTACCAGTTCTTGAACAAATCGTTCAAACAGGATCAAAACTTCTTATCATCGCTGAAGATGTAGAAGGTGAAGCGCTTGCTACATTAGTTGTAAACAAAATCCGTGGAACCTTTAACTGTGTTGCTGTTAAAGCACCAGGCTTTGGTGACAGAAGAAAAGATATGCTCCAAGATATCGCAATCCTTACAGGTGGTACAGTGATTTCTGAAGAAGTTGGTCTTGAGCTTAAAGATGCAACAATGGATATGCTTGGTCGTGCAGCAAGCATCAAAGTATCTAAAGAAAACACAGTAATCGTTGATGGTGCTGGAGATAAAGAAGCTATCAAAGAACGTGTAAACCTTATTCGTAACCAAATCGAACAATCTACATCAGAGTTCGATAAAGAAAAAATGCAAGAAAGAGTTGCAAAACTTGCTGGTGGTGTAGCTGTTATCAAAGTTGGTGCAGCAACAGAAACAGAAATGAAAGAAAAGAAACTTCGCATTGAAGATGCTCTTGCTGCTACTCGTGCAGCAGTAGAAGAAGGTATTATCGGTGGTGGTGGTAGCACCTATATTCACGTTGCTAAAGATGTAGCTAAATTATTAGAGACAACTTCAGGAGATGAAAAAACAGGTGTACGTATCATCCTTACCTCTTTAGAGTCACCACTTCGTCAAATCGTAGCAAATGCAGGTCTTGAGCCAGCAGTTGTTATCAATAAAGTAGCAGAACTTGAAAAAGGTATGGGCTTCAATGCACTTACTGAAGAATATATTGATATGATCGAGGGTGGTATTATCGACCCAACTAAAGTTACAAGACGCGCACTTCAAAATGCAACTTCTGTAGCTGCTACCTTCTTAACACCAGAATGTATCGTAGC